>JAJRUK010000136.1 GCA_024277835.1 Planctomycetota bacterium
GGCGGATGAATACCATAATCAATCAACCGCTTCGCGACGTCGTTTTCGCTCACGCCCTCGCCTGCGAAGTCGGGGATTAGAATAAACTCGTGCGCATACGGACCGGGAAACGGCAAATTGAAACGCCCCTTGAGCTTGGCAGCCAGGTAATTGGCATTCAAGACCGCCTTCTCCGAAACGTCCTTCAACCCATCGCACCCCAAGCTGCGAATGTACGCGTACGCTCGGACCAAAACACCGACCTGACCAAAAAACGACCGCACTTTGCCGATGCTATTCTTGCGATCGTCGCACCAAGCGAAGCTGCCATTGTCATTCTGAATCACCTGGGGAACGGGCAGAAACGCTCGCAGATGCTCCGCGACGCCCACCGGACCCGCACCCGGCCCCCCGCCGCCATGAGGCGTGCTGAACGTCTTGTGCGTATTAAAGTGCATGCAGTCCACGCCGAAATCGCCCGGGCGAGTGATGCCCAGAATCGCGTTCATGTTCGCACCGTCGAGGTACAACTGTGCGCCCTTCGCATGAACAATCTCGGCGATTTCAGCGATCTGCTCGTCGAATACGCCCGTTGTATTGGGATTGGTAATCATAAACGCCGCAGTATCCTCATCGACCTTCGCACGCAGGTCGTCGAGATCAACTCGACCGTCTGGCTTGGACCTGACCGAAACCGACTGATGGCCACAGATCGCGCAGCTTGCGGGATTCGTGCCATGAGCGCTATCCGGTGCGATCACTTTCGTACGATGCTCGCCGCGACTCTTGTGGTACGCGGTGATCATCATCAACGCGGTCATCTCGCCGTGAGCGCCGGCTGCGGGTTGAAGCGTGACTTCGGGGAGACCGGAAATCTCCTGTAAGTCGCATCGCAGACGGTAAAGAAGCTCAAGCATGCCTTGCGTGTCGGTGCCGCTCTGATAAGGGTGCAGATTCGCAAGACCGGGGATAAACGCGATCCGCTCGTTCACGCGCGGGTTGTACTTCATCGTACAACTACCGAGCGGATAGAAATTCTCGTCGATACTAAAACAGCGGTGAGCGAGGCGCTTGTAATGTCGAACGACGTCCAACTCCCCCACTTCGGGAAGCGCGGGAGGAGATGCCGCGAGCATCTCCGCGGGAAGATTCGCCGTGCGATCAGCCGGCGGAACATCCGACGCGGGCAATCCAGCACCGCAAAGACCGGGCGAACCCAACTCAAACAACAGCGGGTGATCGTCGGTAGTATTGTCAGACGCTTTGCTTCTCAACGCTGGTGTTCCTTGCGGGGCGGCGACCGGTGCGGGTCGCTTTTTCCCGACGTTTCTTTTTGTGGTGGCCGTCGTCATGGGCTATCGGTTGCTTTCGGTTTCCTGAGGAGGTTCGATCTTGTGCTCTAACTCGGTTTTCGCCGGTCGGCGCGAATAAATCGCAATCTGCCACAATCGATCCAGCGTATATTCTTTTCCGCATTCGGGACACCTGCATTGCGTGAGTCCCGACATGTTGTATCCGCAATCGCCACACGTCGGCGGTTTTTCTCTCGATTTTCGCCATCCGCTACGATACCCGTTTCGCCAGATCGCAAAGACGACCAGCAACGTCACAAAGAGCGTCAGCACAACAAGCAGTGCAACACCCAGCGGAATCCACCCGTCCCAGGTGTTAGATTGCGCCAATGACATCGACCAGCGCATCAATCTCTTGCTTCGTTCGCTTCTCGGTCACCGCAACCAGGAAGCAGTCGTCCATCCCCATCGAAAAACGACTCAACGCAACACCGCCAAGAATCCCCGAGTCGCGACACACAGACAACACCTTGTCCACACTCCGAGTCGTCTTGACCACGAACTCTTTGAAAAAAGGAGTATCAAACGTCAGCTCATACCCATCGACTTCGGCGATTTGGCTGGCTGCGTAATGGGCCTTGTCGAAACACTGCGACGCGACGGTGGCGATCCCCTGCTTGCCCATCGCCGCCATATAAATCGACGCCCGCATCGCCAGAAGCCCTTGATTCGTACAAATGTTACTCGTCGCCCGCTCGCGTTTGATGTGCTGCTCTCTTGTTTGAAGAGCAAGGCAGAAACCGCGGCGACCATCGACGTCCTTGGTCATCCCGACGACGCGGCCTGGCATCTTACGAAGGTATTTTTCCCGCGTTGCAAGTAGACCAAGATAAGGGCCTCCGTATTGAAGCGGAATGCCAAGCGCCTGCCCCTCACCAACGACAATATCCGCATCAAACGCGCCGGGCGGTTTGAGCAGACCGCTTGCGATCGGGTCCGTCGAGACAATCGCCATCGCGCCGTGCTCGTGGATCATCGGAATGAGACGATCAATCCGCTCTATGCATCCAAAGAAGTTGGGCGACTGAATAATCACCGCAGCTGTTTCATCGTTGATGACGCTCGCGAGCGACTGACCGTCGATACAACCGTTAGCCCCGACGGGGATCGTCACAAGCTCCGCTTCGTGCTGCGCAAGATACGTGCGAAGCACCGCCATCGTATCGGGATGGGCGCTCTCGGCGATGACGACGCGCTTTCGGCGGGTGATGTTCAGTGCCATCAGCATCGCCTCAGCTGCGGCGCTTGCACCCTCGTAAAGCGATGCGTTGGCGACATCCATGCCGGTCAATTCGCAGATCATTGTCTGAAATTCATAGAAGAGCTGCAACACACCCTGCGACGCCTCAGCTTGATAAGGCGTGTAGGCCGTGAGAAGCTCGCTCTGCCCGGAAAGTGCATCGACGACGGTTGGGATAAAGTGATCGTACGCCCCCCCGCCGAGAAATGAAACGAGATCGCTCGCGGAATGGTTTCGACCAGCAAGTAACTCGGTATCTCGCAGAAGCTCAAGCTCGCTGACGCCTTTGGGTATATTCAGGTCGCCGTTGAATCGCAACTTGTCGGGAATGGGTGCGAAAAGCTCTTCGATCGATTTCGCGCCGATCGTATCGAGCATCTCTTTGACCTGCGAATCTGTGATCTGCGTGTACTGCATTCCGGTGGTCTCTTTGTCTTTTTCGCGCTAAGCCTTTTCGCCGCGTGTTCCCATCACATCCACTTTATAAATTTTGGTTTCGAGCGCGCGGTTGTAGTTTGTCCAGGAGCTTGTCGGATCGCGATCTTTTTCAATCTCGCCGCTAAACTGGTTGATCTTCGCATCGAGATTATCGAGGTAATGAATCGCGGCAGCTTCGGCGACGGCGGGAAGTTTGGGGCTGCCAAACTCGTACCTGCCGTGATGACTGAGAATCAGGTGCATCAGTAAATCGCGCACCTCGGCGGGGAAA
>JAJRUK010000137.1 GCA_024277835.1 Planctomycetota bacterium
ATAGAGACCATGAACGACACCTGCATTGGTTGTCACGATGAAGAGGAATATGACGGGATGGTGGTCAAGTGGCAGCGCGAACTGGAAGAACTCTATCGCGATCTCCCCGAGGGCGATGTAGAGATTCAAGCGATTCGTGACGCGCTTAATCGTGCGGGTGCGAACCATAACATGGCCGCCTCGCGCAAAATCCTTAGAGCACTCTCAACTGGCAAGACGAAGTTCAAGTCGCCAGAGGATTCGTAAATACGATTGGATCGCTCATTCTTCCGTCCCCCCTTTACTCAGGGGGGATCGAGGGGGGGTTCTTGTGCCACTCGAATGTTAATTGCTTTTGCAGACTGTTGAAAAACGAAGTTTTTCCATGTGGCACCGGTTTGTAACCGGCGCGGAGCGATGGGACATGAAATAACGCATCGGTTACAAACCGGTGCCACACTTTTTCAACAACCGCTTAGTCCAGATTATCCGCATCGCCCATAAGAGCGTCGGGAACATCACCGGACTCGACAGGCTCAAGTTGGTCGAGCCAAAACGCTTCGTCGTTTCGCTTGAAGGTCATGACCTTGCCCCGCATGTCCGCATCCTTCCCGCGATGACATCGAATATAGATGTGCTTTGCATCCACAGCGAGAATTTCAAACTTGCCAAGCTCGTGCGACATGACGAATCGCGCTCGTCGAGCCAATCCAGATCCGCGCCGAAGCGCTTCGCGGAAGATTTGCCAGCCCGCAACAATCGGAACCTCGTACGGTTCGTTGCCAGCGGTTGGCCTGCCCTGAAAAAGGTAGTACGGAGGACATCCGATATAGGACAGCTCGCGATAAAGCTCAGCAAGCACCTCGGGGTCGTCGTTGACGCCCTTAATCAGCGGACACTGGTTTACGCAGATCACACCACTACGAATAAAAGCATCAAGCCCCGCAATCGCCGGCTCAGTCAGTTCGCGCGGATGGTCGAAGTGTGCCATCAGGTAAATTCGCTGACGAGGCGTCGAAAAACGCCGCAAAGCATCCTGCAACTCAGCATCGTTCAACGTCCGCCACGGATCGAAGGCCGGCATTTTGGAACCGATGCGAATCACGCGCACGTGGTCGATCGAGCTGAGCGCCTCAAAAATCTCAATCAGCCGGCGAGTACTCATAAGGAGCGGGTCACCCCCGGTGAGGAGGACATTCGTTACATTGCGATCTTTGGCGATGTAACGGAGACCTTCGGAGATGTCGTTGGCGACTTCGTCGTTGTCGTCCATGAAAAGGCGTTTGCGGAAGCAGTAGCGACAATACGCACCGCAAACTTCGTTACAAAGCAGCAGAACGGTATGCGGGTATTTGTGCTGAACGCCTGGGACGACGGTCACGGAGGCTTCGTTGCTCGCGTCGAGCGTGCCCCAATCCTTGAGTTCCTCTTCACGAGGAATGATAAGCTGCTTGATGGGGTCGTGGGGGTCTTCCCAGTCGATCAGGCCCAGATAATAGTCGTTGGCACGAAAAACGTATCTCTCCGCGACCTTCTTGAGCATCTCCCGCTCAGCGGGTGGGATGTTGGGGATTTTGTCGATCGCACGGACATATTTGACACGCCGAACGTCAGCGAAGCTGTCAAATTGTGGTAAAGTCGTCCTGATCATGTCAAACCCTCGATATCCAGTGTTCGCGGCGGCAGTCATCACGCCGATCATTTCTAAGTACGATCTCGACCACCAGTTGGGAAGCGTTTCTGGTTGACAACCCGGCCACCTGCGACGCAATTGGGCTACCGGCCCGGATAGCCCGCCAATCGATCCGCGCTCGCCCAATATATCATAGGACATCAGAGTCGGCCATGCCTCCGCCAACGTCCGATAACTTAGGCTATTTCAGCACCTTGGGTCGTAATCGGACCCTGACTAGCTGAACTGAGACCCATGTCACGATGGACCCAGGACGACGCCCGTACTTGGAGATTTCGTTTGATTCTGTGGGCGCAAACGGGTAAGCTCCTATAAGAGGGAGTGCGGCGGTTCGGTAGATGGGAATGGGCTTGGCCTTGCGTCCATCGCGAGTTCGTCGTACTGCCCCGTTGGTCCGGAATTCCTCTCACTCGGGCGGAGAGACTGGCTCGATACTGGCGACGGAAGAGGAGCAGCGTAGTGCTACGAACGCATGGAACCATAGAGCGATTGCCCCGGGGTCACAGAATCCTCGGCGCGGTTGCGGTCTGCGCGATCGCGGTCGGGCTGAGTTCCTGCGGGTCTGCTCCGTCCCAATCCGATAATCCTGGCGCATCGGTGGCGGACGTGTCGTCGGGGATGGGGTCGCCTCTTGGTTCTAACAGGCTTGGCGCTTCCAGCCGTGCCCGCGTACGCAACGAAAGTTCCTCGCAGGCTGATGTGGTCATGCAATTCGTTCGCGATTCGCGCGTGATCCACGAGGCATTCGCTCGGGTGTTGCCGAACACCGTTACGACTGTCACCAGCCCCGCGAATATTGATTATGTCGAGTTGTCTGGGATTGATGGGCGCGGCGACGTTTTGGCGAAAGAGGTTTTCGTTTTTGGTGTTGATTTTGATTCTGGCGTGCCCGCCGAGTATGTGATTTTCGACGCTGATGATCCCCTTGCGGGTTCGGCGATCCCGCCAATCGAAATGCAACGCGAGGCTGTCGCGACATCGTTGCGAGTCGTCGAGCCAAATAGCGACGTCTTACGCGTGGTTGGGTCAACACTTAGCGTTCGGTGGGACGACACAAACAATCGCGAGGATGCGTTCATCTCACTGTTTCTGCGGGCGGTAAATCTCGGAAGCGATAGTGAGCGGCGACCGGTTGGCCCGACGACGAACGCCTCGCTCGACGGAACAAATGACACGGCGGAGTTCGTGATTCAGGGGTTTGGGGTTGGAACGTATGAGGTTATCGCCGAGATCGTGGACGGGGACCAGACGGTTACAGCGGTCGCTGATGGTTTGCTTCGCATCGTTCAGCCGCCCGCCGGAACTCCGAATGACGCACCGTCGATTCAGATTACAAGCCCGCTGTCGGTGACATCGCTTGAAAGCAACGAACTCCTCAGCGTCTCGTGGACGGATTCCGATGCGGACGACAACGCGACGATCATTTTCTCTCTTGAGGCGATTGCCGGGGAGGGTAACGCTGCGACTTCGTTCGTGATTAGCTCACCGATCCCAGAGGATCCTGATGACGGAGACAACTTCGGGGACAATGCGGAGCTGTCCATCGCACACGTTCATCCGGGGGTTTACGACTTGGTGGCATCAATCGACGACGGTCGCCTTCGCGGTGAGGATCGAGTGGCTGGCGTGGTTGTTGTGCTCCCCGAGGCAGTGAACGACTCACCCGTCTTCGAGTTCCTCGTTCCGATGGCCGACACTACCGTCACGGTGGGCGGCACGTTGGGCGTCATGTGGCGTGATTCCGACGAAGACGACGACGCAAAGATTTCCATTTTCCTTGATGCTGTTCGCAGTAGCAGCCATCTGGATGACGGCGAGATCGTTCTTATCAGCGATTTATCGGAGGACCCGGACGGCGTGGCAGACCTGGCGAGCTTGTCGTTGCCTGCAGATATTGCCCCCGCGTTCTATCGCCTCGGTGCCGTGATTACAGACGGATCGAGCAACGTGGTCACCTATTCTCAGTTCATCATTCGCGTTCAAAGTTCTGGCGTCGGCGTCGGCGATGGCGGTGGTGACGGAGGCGGAGGCGGTGGTGGTGTCGGTCCGGGCGACGACGTTGGCGGCGACGATCCCGTTGACAACAATGGCGGGCCGGGCGGCGGCGGTTCCGGAGGGGGTGGCGGTGATAGCAGCGTCGATGCGCCGGACTCAGATTTGACAGTCAATGGAGTGGCAGCGAGCGACTCCGTCAGGATCTCCGGCGACGATAGCGTTGACGTCGCGCTCGATGTCGATGCCGCTGGCGACGGGCTTATTGGGGCAGTCTTTCTCTCAAACCTTCGTTACGGCGGCAATCTCCGAATTGATGTGACCTCGGCTGCCACGGGTCGGGTTTCAACGGCGACGGTTCGTCTGGATATTTCTCGCCTGCCTTACTACGCGTTCCCGGGTACGTTTGATATCGAGCTTGAGGTCACGCGCAACGGCGAGACGGCAATCACGACCCTTTCACAGCCCATTACCGTAACTCGGTGAGACCAACATCGATCCGATGTTCCGATTATCGCGGCTGGTCTCGCGAAATCTTCTTGATCGCCCTGGCGAATAACGCAACCGTTTCGTCTGGTATGATGGCCCAGTCTTCCTTTCCGGCGCGCTTTGCTATGCACGTGTAGTCATATCCGACGGGAATTTGTTGTTTGGTTCGACGGAAGAACTCGCGAATCCGGCGGCGGACGCGGGCGCGAGCGACGGCATTGCCCAGTTTGCGACTGACGATGATCCCGAGCCTCGCGTACTCCAGATCGTTGCGTGCGACGTAGACGACCAGATGCGAATTGCCGGCGCTGCATCTTCGCTGGAAGACGCGAGCAAAGTTGCGACGACCCCGCAATCGTTCCCGGCGTCGAAATCGCTCATTGGATGGGGTGGCTGTTGCATTCATGCTCGCGCGTCCGGACCAAGCGTAGCCTCAAGAGACAGCAGCTACGCGACGTGATTATACGCGAGTTTTGTCGAAAGTGTCGTTGTCGTTATTGACCGCGGCCGCGGCGAAGGCTCATCAGCTTCTCACGGTCGCCGAGGATGACATTCGCCGTCCGTTTGACCTTCTTGCGGACATAGGTGAGGCGCACTTCGCGTCCGACCGGACTAAACCCGACCATTCTGACCAGATGGTCTGAGTCTTCGACGGGGACACCGTTGAACCGGATCACGATATCGTCGGGTTGCAAACCGGCGCGAGCGGCGGGTCCGTCTGCGGGGTCCAGTCCGACAATCCTCGCTCCGCGATGCAGCGGCGACACCGAAAAAGATCGCGCGCGAGCTATCGCGACTTCGTTGACATTCACCCCGAGGAATCCGTAGTGAACCTCCTCGCCGCGTTTGAGCGTATCGATAATTCGGCGCGTATCGCTGGTGATAGGAATCGCGAAACCGGTTCCCTCGTTGACACCGCTACTGGTTTCAATCGCGGAAATCACGCCGATCACTTCGCCGTGGATGTTGAAGAGTGGTCCCCCGCTGTTGCCCGGATTGATCGCAGCCGTGGTTTCGATCAGGTTGCCGTAATACTGAATTTGCGGATTGCCAGGGATGCGGTTGGTCATTTCGCGACCCAGCGCACTCACCACACCATACGTCACCGAAACCCGGCCATCGCTGTTGGCAAGACCGAACGGGTTCCCGACGGCAAACGCCCACTGCCCGATGCGAACCTTGCTGAGCGCCCCCCACCGAATTTGAGGAAGCGACGTCGTGTCGATTTTGATCACGGCGAGGTCGCTGCGAGCGTCGGTCTGTATCAATTCAGCGAACAGAATCTGGCCGCTTTCCAGCGCGACCGAGACCTGGTCAGATTCTTCGAGTACGTGGCGGTTCGTCAAAATATACCCGTCCGGGTCGATGATAAACCCACTGCCCTGACTGACGGGGACGCGGACGAAGGCATCGGACTCGCCGGGTCTGACAAGTTCATAGGTGCGGATTGCGACGACGAGAGGCCTCGCCGTGCTCGCCAGAGAAATGAAGGCGTTTTCCAACGCTTCTAGATCGGCCAACTCGTACTTGCCAGTGCGACCGCCCGCGTAAGTCGGCGCAGCAGCGAGGGCTACCAGCACAATCGCTGCGACCCGGAAACTCAATTTAGATCCGAACCTGCCCACACATTGATCCATCCAGACATCCTCCGAAATGTCACGCACCCTGCAATTGCCCGTTTCGTGTATTATACGCCCGCGAGGCGGCGCGGTCCGCCTGTTTTCGGTCGCAAGTTGTATCGGCAAGAATGACAGGACGGCGTGCGTCGCTGTAGCCCTGTTTTGAGCGGAGAAATGGACGAGTCCACTTTTCACAAACTTGAATTCGACGCAATCCGCGAACTTGTGGGGGGGTACTGCGCAACGAACCTCGGAAAGAGCCTGGCCGTCACGCTCAAACCCTCTACGAGTTCTGCGCAGGTGAAAACTTGGCTTCTCCAGGCGCAGGAGATGGCCAACCTCGCGGAGGAGCACGGCTTGCCGCCGCTTGGAGGGGTCCATGACGTTCGTGAACTCGTGAAGGCGTCGGCATTTCCGACGCCGCTTGAGGCGGATCAGTTAGTGAAAATCGCGGAGACGCTGTGG
Source organism: Planctomycetota bacterium (assembly GCA_024277835.1). Classification (GTDB taxonomy): domain Bacteria; phylum Planctomycetota; class Phycisphaerae; order UBA1845; family UBA1845; genus JAJRUK01. Next base: position 6,238 of record JAJRUK010000137.1, read on the forward strand.
GCGACGGCGGCGCTTCGGCGGTGGTTTCGAGCGATCGACGGGCTTGCACCGACGCTCGCGTCCGTGGATCGACGCGTGCTCGATCTCACCGCGACGGCTGAGGTTATTTCGCAAGCCATCGACGAACGCGGCGAGGTTCGCGACGAAGCTTCCGGAAAGCTCGCCAGCATTCGTGGCGCAATTCGAGACGCTCGGCGTCATTTGCGAACGGTCTTCGACCGGATTATCAAAAACGCAGGACAAAGCGGGATTCTCCAATACGGAAGCGCGACGTTCCACAATGATCGGTTCGTATTACCGCTGAAGGCGGAGTATCGCGGGCGGGTTCAGGGGATCGTTCATCGAAGCAGCGACTCGGGAGCGACGCTATTTGTAGAACCGTCCGAGTCGGTCGAATTGAATAACTCGATCGTTCGCCTGCGAGAAGACGAAACGAAAGAGATCACGCGCATCCTCAAGGCCCTGACCCAGCAGATTAGCGCCGATGCGCCGCGTATCCTCGAAACGCTGCGAGCGATTTCACTGCTCGATTTGATCGCCGCGAAGTGTCGTTATATGGAAAAACGCTCGTGCATCTGCCCGGCGATCGACGAGGACAACGTGCTTGAACTTCGGGCGGCGAGACATCCACTGCTGGTTGAGCTGTTCGCGGACGAAGCGGAAGCGGGTCAACCGCCACGCGAGGTCGTCCCCATCGACGTTCGTCTCGGCGATGATTTCGACGTGCTCATGGTTACCGGCCCGAACACCGGCGGCAAGACCGTCTCGCTAAAAACGGTCGGCCTACTGGCTCTGATGACGCAATGCGGGATTCCGATTCCCGTCGGAGAGGGCTCGCGACTACCGGTCTATCGGCGCATCTTCATCGACATTGGCGACGAGCAGAGCTTACAGCAATCGCTCAGCACGTTTAGCGCACACCTCGCAACGCTTCAGGAGATCATCCAAAAAAGCGGCGAGCGGACGCTTGTGCTTATCGACGAACTTGGTGCGGGCACAGACCCCGACGAAGGGGCAGCCATCGGCCAGGCAATCGTGGCAGAACTTCTTTCGCTTGGGGCGAAGGCGATCGTGACGACGCACCTCGGTGTCTTGAAAGCTGTTGCGTTTACGAGTCCCCGCGTCGATAACGCCTGCGTCGAATTCGACGTCGAATCACTTAGGCCCACTTACGTCATGAAACTCGGCGAACCGGGCAATAGCAATGCACTCATTATCGCGAAGCGGTGCGGATTCCCAGCGCGATTGATTCAAATGGCGAAGAGCTTTCTCGACGACCGAACGCGAGCGCTCAACAAAGCGATCGCGGGAACGTTGGACTCGAGACGACAAGCGGAACAGGCGCGACGCGACGCGCGCGACGCAGCGATGGCCTCGCAACAGGAGCGCGATCAACTCGAGAAGGACCGCGTTCTTCTGATGGAAAAACAAGAGGCGTTTGAAGCGTGGACGACGTGGGTTCACGAATTGAAAGCGCGCGACGAGGTCTTCGTGAAATCGCTTAACTGCGTCGCGAAAGTCGTACGGATGCAGCTTCATAAACAGACCGCGCTGGTGAGTACGGGTGTGATGGACGTGGATGTTTCGATTCATGAGTTGACGCAACCCCGCGACGAAAACGGTCGATAGACGGCGTTTGATTCAACCTCAATGGAGCAATCCGTGCAACTCGGGTACAACACGAACGGTTTCGCTCACCACCGACTCGGCGACTGCTTCGATATTCTCTCGTCGATCGGGTATCGATCCGTGGCTGTTACGATTGAACACGATCTGCTCGACCCACCTGATCATACAGGCGTCGCCTCCGCGATCGCCTGCCTGCGCGAGCTTCGCGACCGAACCGGGGTGTCGCTTACGATTGAGACGGGTGCCCGGTTTATCCTTGACCCGACGCGCAAACATCAGCCAACGCTTCTGAGCAACGACCCGGTCGATCGCAATCGCCGACGCGATTTTCTCATCGCTGCGATCGACATCGCAGCGGGTGTCGATGCAACGTGCGTGTCACTGTGGTCTGGAAAAGCCGAGGACGGCGAAGACTCTGCGGCACTATGGATGCGCCTAGAAGACGAAATGTGTTTCCTTCTTAACGACGCCGAACGCTCCG
>JAJRUK010000138.1 GCA_024277835.1 Planctomycetota bacterium
CGCTTCGTCGCGTGCTCAAGCGGCTCGCAGAACGCGACGACGTCACGATACTCATGGCCACCCAACTTCCCGAAGTCGCCGAAAGCCTGGCCCATCGAGTCGCCGTCATCCGGCAGGGCGAACTCGCCGCGTTTGATTCGATCGAAGGCTTGCGTAAGACGACAGAATGCAACGGCTCGTTGCAGGACATACTTGAGAAGCTTATCCACCCCGAAACGCTCAAGAACATCGATCGATACTTCGGCAACGGTGTTTAAAATGAAGCACTTCCGAAACATTCTCCCGCCGACGTTTGTGCTTTGGCTTTTTGCGCTAGGTTATTCGGCGATCCTCGGGTTTGAGTTTCTTATTTGGGCACTCCTCTCAGATGCACCCGAGAATCCGATAGGTCGTCCGCGATGGGGGGCGTGTGTCGCGGCCGCCCTGGTATTCGGCGGCTATCGTGCACTATGGAACCATCCCCTGGTGCGGCCGGGCTACTTTGCGTGGCTTCAGGCAACGCCTTGGCGATTCCCCGACCCGTTGCCCGCAGGTCCACCGCATTGGGTCTGGCAGGATGGTGCCATCATTGCTACCTTGGTCCTGTTGTCGCTCGGCGTTCCCGGAACTGATTTCTACGATCCGCTAATCGCATTCATCCTAGGCTATACCGGGTGCCTGTGTGTCGCGTCGGCGGCTACGGGAATCTATTGGCCAACATATGCGACCCTCTTCTTATTCGGCCTGACTGGATTACTCGATTCCTACTCCGAAGGCATTCTGCAGTTGGTTCCGCTGGTCGCTACTTATTTTGTCGGGCTACAGGGACTTCGTCAATCTCTCGCAGCCTATCCGTGGGAACGGCAGTTCGATGAAGGTGAGCATCGGTGGCAGGGTACGATGGGTTTGAGCGCCGATGCAAGAAGTCGCTACACAAGAAAACGCGCCGTCGGGTTTCCCTCTGCAGTCATCGCTCCATCGCAGACCGACTCCGGGTCTCCCTACAGGCATGGGTTTGCGATCGCGATCACTGCGGCATGGGTGACAATCGTCGCGCTCTCAGTCTGCGAGAGCGTGGCTGAGAGGCTAGACATCTCCAGGCCGCTTCTCATGCTTGCACCCTTCCTTGCCGCGATGTCTCGAGTGCTCACCTATTGTATGCAGTACTGGCCACCGATCAGCTTCCTCGGACGAGTCCTCACGCTGCGCTGGATCATCCCCGGTTACGATCGTGTTTTCTTGACGCCCATCGCAACGCTCGTGTGCGGTTATGCAGTGACCATCTCAGCGCGGATCGGGCTAATCAACTACGACGTTGCCGCCCCGATCGTTGTCTTTGTATCCGTGGCGATTGCGATCAACGGAGGCCCATCGCTGGCCAATTGGAGGCTGACCGGCCACCACCGAATCATTGCCGCTGGTATGGCCCTCTCAGACTGCAAGAAAGTCTAGATACCGAGATTAGCGCCTCGCCGCTCGTGCCAATTCCCCGCAAACCCGATCTTGAATTTTTCGATACGGCGTGCTGGGGCCTGTGTATCCGTTGAACAAGATCGCAAAAGCGAATCGAGGACCGTAGTCGCCGTCTACATATCCCGCCAGCGCACAGATTCCTCGCATCGTGCCCGTCTTAGCAAAAACGAGGCTGCGGAGGTCTTTCATTCGTTTGCGCAGTGACCCCTCAACCCCAGGTTGCGCGAGACTATCGTGCAGGTACGGCCCAAATGGCGTTCCATGCGACCACGCGAGCAGTTCTGCAAGTTGATGCGCCGAGACACGATTCTCACGACTCAAACCAGACCCATCGCGAACGAGTAGCCCGCGTCGATTGATCCCCGCCCGTTCAAACATCGCATTCGCGGCGATCGATCCTGCCGACCAACTCCCGATCGGATTGGCATCCCCAACGCGACCCATCCGCGCGAAACCCGCCCGCTTAAAGAGCGCCTCGGCGAACATGTTTTGGCTATTCTTGCCAGCCCGCGATAGTGCGTCAGCGATTGGCGTCTCGACTTTCGCCAAGACTTTCAGGTTTGTTGGTAGGGTGCCATTGGTCCCGCGCACCCGTTCGCGTCGAATCTTCCCGCCGATCGAGACGCCTTCACGAAGAAACGTCGCCCGCATCGCCGCCCCAAATAGCAATCCCGGATCAGGAAACGCAACCGCCTGCAACTTCGACTTCTTTTTGCAACCCCCTCGAAGAATATAGTCAAACGTACCAACGGGATGATGGAGTGTGGGTTTCTTGCCGCCGGTTTTGCATTTGTTAATGACGTTGATTACATCGACATCGGGGACGACCTGAACCCGCACAGGCGAACCTGCTTGTGAGCCGGGGCGCACCGTGATGTCTACACAATTGTCGTTGTAGTTCAAAGCACCGACGGGGGCAGCGTACCATTTGCCAAGGTCAGACGAGTCCCACGCTGGATGAACCCGTTCGCTATCGAAAATCGATTCATCCAACACGAGATCGCCCGCGACGGCACTTATCCCGGCGGCTTTCAGTACTTTCGCCCATTGCCCAAAGGCGTCGTCAATTTTTTCGTCGCGAGCGATTGCCAGCCGTTGATCCCCAAACCCCGGGTCGCCATCGCCGATGACGAAGAGGTTTTTCCCGTCTGAAGCAAGCGTTGTCGTGAAAGAAAAGTCAGGCCCAAGCTCTAGCAGGGCGGTCGCGATCGTGACGACTTTTTGCGAACTGGCTGGGATGAGCGGGAGGTCTCCGTTGTACGACATCACGACCCGCCCGCTCCGCAAGTCAATCACGCAAGCGGACACCTTGGCTCCGGCGTGCGGGAGCTTTGAAACCATTCCAGAAAGTCGTGAGGAAAGTGACCCCTGCCCCAACGCAACACCCGGCGCGCACAGGCCGCCGAAGATCGATGCCCAAGTTAGAAATATCCGACATTCTTTTCGCATCATAGTTCAAGATTGAATGACCAGCATACAATCTGCACGAGACCGACTGTGCATGACGAAACGAACAACAGCAGCAAAGCAAGGGTTAGCATTGTGGCCAGCACCGTCCGGATTTTTCTTCCTGCTCCGCGGTCTTTTGAGGCTTCGTGCGACCGCACGATCGCCTGGGCAAGCCCCAGCTCTTGCAGGCGGCTTCTGACGGCCTCGGGATAGTCCTCGATGCGAGAAAGTCGCATCTGCGGAGGCAAATGAGCGACGATTCTTCGCGGATCCCCGCCTGCACGATCAATGAAGTTGCGAATCGCTGCCTCGACACGTTCCCCGGACGCATTCGATGTCAACCAAAAGCGACCCGCACCGTAGTCGTCACCCATTTCCAGCGCGATGTCACCCGCGCTGCTGAACAACCCAGGATCGTAGGAACAAGAGTAAGCGATCATTTCGAGACGCTGCCGAACATGCCAGTATTCTTCCTCTTCAAAGTCCTTCCGGGCTGGATCAAGGTCTGAGTATTGAGGTGTTTGACCTGGCAAAGCTCTTTCTCCGTGCCTCCGATTCTATTCGCGGACACACAGACAACAAGTCTTGTCCGGTCGACAGCCACGGACGGGCCAGCTACATTTCTGACAGGTTTCATAATGTCGAGTCACCACGAGGAACTCAGAATCGAACGAAACGCAACACCCCTCAACATCGCCGCGCACCTTCCGCGGATGGCGGCGCTTGTGCCGGACCAACCGGCGGTCACCATCGTCGCAGATCGCGACCCCGCCGGAAAACCAATTTACAAGTCGCTCACATTCAAACAACTCGACGCCTACTCGAACAAATGTGCCAATGGGCTGACGCAGTCGGGCATTCAGCGCGGGATGCGAACGCTCGTGATGGTCCGCCCGGACGCCGATTTTTTCGCGATCATTTTTGCCTTATTCAAAATCGGCGCGGTGCCGGTGATGATCGATCCGGGCATGGGCGTTGCGAGACTTCTCCAGTGTGTTCGGCAGGTTGATCTGCACGCGTTCATTGGCATCCCGCTCGCGCAGATCGTTCGTGCGGTCAACCGAAAAACATTTCGCAACCTGAAAAGCGTCGTGACGGTGGGGCGGAAGTCTTTCTGGAAGGGCGACGCGCTCGACGATCTCACCGCAAACGCGAGCGACCTTTTTGACTGTGCAGAAACCGCCCCCGATGAAACCGCGGCCATCCTGTTCACCAGCGGCAGCACCGGACCGGCGAAGGGCGTCGTCTACGAGCACGGCATGTTCAACGCTCAGGTTCGCATGATCCAATCGCAGTACAACATCCAGCCCGGCGAGATCGATCTCCCGGCGTTTCCGCTTTTTGCACTCTTTAGCACAGCCATGGGCATGACCGCGATCATCCCCGACATGGACCCGTCCAAACCGGCGAAGGTAGACCCAGCCAAGATCATCGAAGCGATTATAGACCACGGTGTGACTACGACCTTCGGCTCACCCGCGATATGGAAACGCGTCGCCGCGCATGCAGCGAAGAACAATATCAAACTGCCTACCCTGAAGCGAATCCTCATCGCCGGCGCTCCCGTGCCTTGGCCTGTGATCGAGCAACTTCACAGAATGATTCCAGAGTCCGCTGACATTCACACGCCCTATGGGGCGACCGAGTCGCTACCGGTTTCCTCGATTTCTGGTCGCCAAGTCATGGGCGAGACGAAAGAGCGAACGCGCGGCGGGGCGGGGATTTGCGTTGGCTTGCCTGTTTCAGAGATCGACTTGCGAATCATTCGTATCACTGACGACCCGATCCAGCAATGGTCGGACGATCTTGTTGTTCACGATGGCGATCCCGGTGAGATCGTCGTTGCGGGTCCGTCGGTTACGAAGGAGTATTTCAATCTCGTTCGAGCGACCAGCGCCAGCAAAATTTCCGATGGTCATCGACTTTGGCATCGCATTGGTGACATTGGCTATCGCGATGATCGCGAAAGAATCTGGTTCTGCGGCAGGAAGGCTCACCGCGTCGAAACGAAAGATGAAATACTTTTTAGTGTTTGCTGTGAAGCGATTTTCAACGAACTCCCCGACGTCGCCCGCTCTGCGCTCGTTGGGATTGGTCCGCGCGGAACACAACGCC
>JAJRUK010000139.1 GCA_024277835.1 Planctomycetota bacterium
GATTGCCGTTCTCATCGGCCGTGCCGATCTGCCCGTAGATGAGGTAGGCTTCCCCAACGTTCCCGGCGTTTTGCGGGTTGCCAAACTGAGCAACAATTAGAAAGTCATCCACACCGTCGGCATCGAAGTCAGACCCTCCACCGATCTTCGACCCGAGGTTCGCCCCAGGGTTGAACCCGTAAATCCTAGCCCCGGAGGTGCGACTTCCGATTTCGGCCAGATCAACCATACCCGACGCTAGCTGGACAATGTTAATCCGCCCCGGCGCATACGCATGAACCGGCGGGTTCACGCCATCGGTCATGGTCAGACGAATGAAGTACGGCTCGCCATTGGCCCGAGGAGGCGTCGTGGCAAGATCAACTCGAATCTCGCGGTCGAACGTGGTCTGACCGCCAGTGAGAGTCTGAATGGAATCAACAATAATCAGCGACGGATCAGGGTTGGCGGGGTCGTCATTGTCAGGAATCTGATCGAAGTCAAACACCACAAACACCGTGACATCGCTGTCTCGGTCAAACACAGCATTCGGGTCGGACAAGTCAGGAACACCCGCAACGAAAAACGTATCGTCCTGCGTCACGCTAAGATCGAAGGGCGGTCCAGTCACAGCAACCGACGGAGGCTCGGTGAGACTGCCCTCACCCTCACCCACGATGCGAATCGTGATTCGCTGTGGATTCGTGCCCGCGGTGATTGCAAACTCGGTGACAGGGGCGTTCACGCCATCGCTGATGACGCCAAAGATGTTGTACAAACCGATGGGAATCAGCGAGGTATCGACGGTTCGAGAATCTGGATCGGGGTTTTCAGATATTTGCGATATCAGCAAGACCGTTTCGTTGGTATCGACGTTGAGCAGCGAAAAGCTGATCGTCGCGTCGTCGTCAGGGTCGCGGTCGGTCCACTCGATCAGGAACGGATCGCCCTGACCGCGGGTAACGTTCGCAGCAGGTTCGCTGAACGTAAGAACCGGCGGACTGTTCTCCCCGGTACCCGGTCCTTGCACCAGAAACGGCGTCGGGGCGGTTCCGCACGAAACCGCGCCGATCGTTACAGCCATGAGGCTGGTCCCGGCGACGATACAACAAAGACCCAATTTCCAAACGCTACGCTGTTTCATCAGGAGCAACTCCAGTTAGGTAGGCTAGGCCCATTCGCTCATGGTGCGAAAAAGCATGTGGACGGGCGAATCTCCGCCGCAGTTCGCTTTCTCGCAACCCAATCAAGGCGGCCGCGCTTGTCCGGGGTGGACGCCCCGGAGTCAGGTTGGCGATTCGGGAACCGGCCCGCACGCGCCAAATCCGGCGGGACCGATCAAGTTTCCCTTGACCTCTTGAGGGCGGTTCATTCGCCGCCCCACGTCCTACCATCATACGGGCGGGATAATTGTCTCGTCAAGCAACGAACCCATCCAGACGATTGACCCGGATTCGCGCCGGACGTACGATCCGCCCCGAGAATCGACGGTTTGCGTGGCTAGGATCGCCAGAAGAGCCACGACTTGGGAGGAAATAACGATGACTCAGCTACCAACCACCCCGACACCCCCGCCACTCGGTCAGCACGCCGGATACGCCGACCCCACCGACGGATTTACCGGACCTGCCCCGTGGAGCGCACTGGCGATCTCTGCGTTTGTCTGTTCCCTGCTTGGGTTCCTTGGCGTGACCGCAATCCTTGGGATCATTCTTGGCGTCGTTGGCATCTTTGTCACCAGCGGCGGGAAGCGTCGCGGCATGGGCTTGGCGATTGCCGCCCTTCCGATTTCGATCATCACCGGGCTGGTCTCGATCGCGTTAGTGGTCGGGATTTTGTTCCTTGGGAAACTGGTCGCGATGACAACCGCCGTATTACCCGTGTTTGAAGCGAACGCGGCTGAACGACCGCAAGCGATGGTTGAGTTTCGAAAGTTCACTTCGCAAGCGTTTGACGAAACCGTCACCGACGAGCAGTTCTTCAAATGGGTCGATCAGATTGAGAAAGATCACGGAAAGCTGGCGAAAATTACGGCAAATTACGGCCAGGGCGGATCGCAGCCGACACAGAACACGACAACAGACGGACGAGTCGCCTGGAGTATCCCCGCGAAGTTCGTTAACGGACCCGCGACGATTCAAATGATCTTCAAGCAAGAGGGGATGTGGGAAACGAAACTAGATGACATTTCCGTTGGCGGAGTCTCGCCGCGCGGGTCGCCACAGTAGGTGCGATCGAAGCTCGTAACCGAGCCGCGCCCGTAAGGAAGCGATCCGTTAGTATGTCGAGAGCCGTGGGTGTTTCGCTCCCTGACGGTCGCGGGTCGGTTTCGTTTGGTGGTTCTTGGTTGTTACGGGAAGATGCCGCGCTCTTTGTAAACCGTCTCAAGACGCGATAACGCCACGACATAGGCAGCCGTTCGCCAATCTGTCTCCAAGTCCGACGCGACGTCTCGAATACGGCGATAAGCGCCCGTGATCTTCTTACGCAGTTTGGCATCGACCTCTTCGAGTTCCCAGACCTCGTTCCGCTTGTTCTGTAGCCACTCAAAGTAACTCACCGTGACCCCCCCGCTATTGCACAAAATATCCGGGATCAGATCGATCTTGCGCTCCTGCAAGATGGCGTCGCCTTCGGGCGTCGTCGGACCATTCGCACCCTCCGCGACGAGTCGCACCTTGAGCCACGGCGCGGTTTCCTGCGTAATCTGATTCTCAAGCGCAGCGGGGATAAACACATCCGCCTGCGTCTTGAGAAGCATAATATGGTCGATTCGGTCTGCGTCTGGATACTTACGAATCCCGCTGTGCGACTGTGCATAGTCCGAGAGGTGTTTCGGATCAATCCCGTCCATGTTGCGAATCGCACCAGAGACGTCCTCAACCGCGACCAACTTCGCGCCAAGGTCCACCAGAAGTCGCGCAGCCCACGAACCCACGTTCCCGAAACCCTGTACCATGAACGTAAGCCCCTCAAGCGAAACGCCCCGGTCCTTCGCCCACTCGACGATCGTGAAGACAATTCCCTGACCAGTCGCTTTGTCTCGCCCGAGACTACCTCCAGAAACGACCGGTTTCCCCGTAACGACGTGGATGTTCCGCTGCCGCTCAGTCGGCGGAACCGTCGAGAGATACGTGTCCTGAATCCAGGCCATGATTTGCGCGTTGGTGTTGACGTCGGGGGCGGGAATGTCGTACTCGGGACCGATGTTGCTACCGAGCGCGAAGGTGAATCGTCGTGTGATACGCTCCAGCTCTGCCGGCGAATAGTTCGACGGGTCCATCTGAATCCCCCCCTTCGCGCCACCGAACGGAATCTGCACGATGGCAGACTTCCACGTCATCCAGGCTGCGAGTGCTCGTACCTCGTCACGATCCACGCCCGGATGAAATCGCAGCCCCCCCTTAAATGGACCGAGCGCGTCGTTGTGCTGGACGCGATACCCGGTGAACATTTCAACCTGCCCGTCGTTCATTTTGACCGGGAAGTTGACGGAGATTTCGTTCTCGGTCTTGGCAAGAATCTTGCGGATGTTTCCGTCGAGACGCATCAGGTCGGCAGCCTTGTTAAACTGCGACATCACGTTCTCGTACATGCTTCGCCGTTTCGCAGGGACAACTGCCTCGGCGGGCTTTTCTGGTGTCGCCTCTTGCGTCTTAGACGTGGCGGGTTGCTTGCGCGGAGGGCTACTTCCGTTGCCATTGCCACTCGAAATGCGGCGATCCGCACCGGGTGTGATCCGCGATGTCGATGGGTTCTTCTTTGGCTTACTGCTACTCAACGTCCGCTCCCATTTCAGGGGTCGTCAGCCCTCCGCCGCCGTGCGGCGAAACCGCGCAGGATACACGAAACTCACAGAAATTGTACAGCCTGTTTTGACCTCATTAGTGGCCTCGGCAGACGATAGCGTCGGTGCCATTTCCCCGCCCCACCGTTGATTGCGTCGGCACGGTCCCGTCATCGCTCTGCCATCTCCAACAACAGTCTGTTGAAAAACGAAGTTTTTCTATGTGGCACCGGTTTGTAACCGGTGCTAGCCCCTGAGACAGAAAATATCGCACCGGTTACAAACCGGTACCACACTTGTTCAACGAGGCTCTTCAAGCGGCCATCCTACCATGATTTACCAAGACTCCCAACGAAATCGCCGGCGAATCGACGGTTTCTGTCGACCATCGCCCCCCGCGAGCGTACACTTGGTAGAAACGCGTCGCGGACGTCGCGTCAGCCCTGCTGCAACAATTGTCATGATCAAATCCCTCGCTCAGGAACTCCTGGACCAGCGAATCCTCGGTCGCGAGGATTCTGTCGTAGTCGCCGTTTCGGGCGGGGCAGACTCGATGGCCCTGCTCCACCTGCTCCTCGCGCTGAACGCGACGACCGACTGGAAACTGCGGCTACACGTCGCCCACCTCAACCATCAACTGCGAAAAGAGGACGCCGACGAAGACGCCGTGTTTGTCCAGGCAGTCTGCGATGATCTTTCACTCCCATGTACGATCGAAACGCGCGACATCGCGGCGCGAGCGAAGGCGGAAGGGTTTGGCATTGAGGAACTCGCCCGGCGCGAGCGATACACGTTTTTTGAGCGCGTTTGCTTGAAGGTCGGCGCGAAAGTCGTCGCCGTTGCTCACCACGCCGATGATAACGCCGAGACGATCCTTCATCGGATTCTTCGGGGGACCGGCTTGCGCGGACTCGCCGGAATCCCGCGTCGGCGCTCGATCAGCCCCGCGAGTGACATTTTCATCGTACGCCCGCTGCTTCATCTGACCCGCAAGTTTCTTCGCGACTATCTCGCCGATGCGGGGATCGCCTTTCGAGAGGATAAGAGCAATCAATCCAACGAACCGATGCGAAACCGCATCCGAAATATCATTTTGCCAATGCTCGCCAATGAGGTGAACCCGCAGGTCCACGATGCGCTAACGCGACTGGGTTCGCAGGCGCGATGGCTTGAGGAGTTTCTGGGTGAGACGGTGCAACGA
>JAJRUK010000140.1 GCA_024277835.1 Planctomycetota bacterium
CCTCCTCTTTCGTGCCACCTACTGGCACATCATCACCCAACCCCGACTCAGACTCATCCCCATCCCCATCCCCATCCTCGACCCCGACCTCAGCCTCAACCGCACCTTCCGAATCGTCATCAATAGCAACCCGCTCCGGCAGTTGAACAGCCACCTCTCCCGTAACCAGCGCATAAAGAACCTGCGTCGAAGCGTCCGCAACAATCAGCCTCGGAACCGCCCGACCGGGGAGAGTAACTTCCACACCGCGCGCAGAAATGGCGATCAGCGGCCGAGCTTCTCCCGGCGGCACAAACCGCATGTGCGTACCGTCTGAGAAAAAGACATGCAGATTCTCGTCACGCGCCGCGGCTGCAACAACCTCGCCCGAGAGCGCCGGTATCCGCAGCGGTCGAAACGCAAGGTCTTCGGAATCCGCCGCCCGACAATACGCCAGCCGAAGGATGCTCTTGTCGCCCTCAACCCGCCGCTCACAAAGCCAGACGATCTGATCGTTCCCGGCTGCCAGAACGTCAACGCGCTCGCCCTCGGCATCCGAAGCATGCGCCCCCCGCCCGAATAACGCTAGCGAAGCCCCGATCGTAAGAAGCAAAAACAACTCGCGCATCACGCGCATCAAACGAAAAGAAAAAGACAACGAATAAACCCCAACGACGTTATGTGCCATTCGATGTGCAGACCTCGGGAGTGGAAAACTGCGGACCCGTCGGGCCCACGGCCGGATGGACCGACCATTTTGAAATCGTAAACGTCAAACTCGCCCCCGCACCGGGCCAACTCGCCTCCATCAAGTGAGGCAACAGCGGACCACCATCGAACAAGACCCGATAGTCGCTAAGACGCGAATCCATCTCAAGCCTCCCATCACCATCACGAAAGACAACCCGGCGGATCAACCGAGGTGCGAATCGATCCAGCCAATACTCTTTCTCAACAACCATCGCCCCTGACTCATCCCGGACAATAAATAGTATCTGCTGCGAATCCGCCTCGATCCGCTGAACGCGCCCTACCGTCTTATCGCGAAGCGAATCACCAATCAGACTCAACCCCAACGCATCAAGAAGTTGTCGCGGTTTAATCGGAAACCCACCGGCTAGCGCTTCGTCATCGCCATGGACGCTACACCGATACGTGCCGTCCTGCTTATTGTATATCCAGTACTGCTCATCGTTTGACCCCAACAGAATCTGCCGATCGCCGAACTTCTTCAAATCAAATCGCAAGTACGACGGACGAAGATAAAAAAGAACCCCGTTCAGCGTAAAACTTCGCCGCACGCCATTCCCGTCAGTAACGACCCCGTCCACACTACCCATCGCACGAAGCGTGCCGTTAATCAAAGACGCATTGGCGTTCACAATCCGCTCAGCCACAACACGCGGCAGTGCAGGCAGTGGCTGACGCGTCCGATCAGAACTCTGACAACCTCCGAGCAACATCAGCCCAACCCCGACCAATACCCCGACCCTGACCCCGGCCGCCGCGCATAAGAAAGATTTTTTCTCAATCAGTCGCATCGACCTGCCCGTCTGCGCTTACATCCGCATCGTCATCATCCGCCCGATCAACCCACTCGCCCATATCGCCATGAAGAATCGCCGTGAGCTGTTCACTAACGCCATCGATTTGATCGTCGGTCAATTGCGGATTGACTACCTCATGCACCGACTTGTCCGAAACCAGAATCATCTGCCAGGTTTCGACCTCGCCCTCCGTCTTGGTTCCGTCGTACTTGATCAATCGCTTTCGCATCAGGATCAGCGCGAGCACAAATCGAAACTGCACACGGACAAGCTCGGTCTCATCCGAAAGACGCTGAAAAAAGTTCAACAGAATCTCATTGTCCACCAACAACCGCTTCTTCTTTTCCTTGACCGGGACGCGCGTCTTGAAAAAGCAGTACGCCCCATCCGGCGGACCATCCCACGCGTCCAGCGAGTATTCCACGCGGCGAAACGTCGCCCCCTCATCGAAAAGAACGGCGTAGAACTCCTCCCCCTCCGCGAGCGACTTCCCGCTCGTAGAACATTGCCCCGTCCGAGACCCTACTTCCCACTGCTGCGCCATGCATCACTCCAAAACGCGTCGCGGCGGCAGGCCGCGCGCGGTCAATCTTAATCAACGATCCACACGTCATTTCTGACGCCGTCCCACTATACAAGCAAAACGACGAAGAACACGCCAGTTTACTCGCCCTCTCCACCCCTGCGTAACGGCAAACAAGAATTCACAAGCAATTCTCCCGCGGCGAACCCTTGCGGACCGAAGCATACAAAGTATCTTAAAGCGCATTCATAAGACACGGGCATCACGCCCGACATCATTCCGCAAGGAGGCGCAGCGCGTGGGCGGTTATTACAGGCAACGTCGTCGGAAAAACAGAGCCATCTGGGCGTTCCCCGCCACAGGGATGGCAGCCCTCGCCCTCTGGTACATCAACCCCACCCAAGACGCCCCAGACCCGGAAATCGCGCGACTAGCGCTGGGTCCGCAACCCGTACTGACTACGGATCGCCCCGAAATCGCCCCCAAAGGCCCCATCCGCACCGACGTTTCCGAAAAAGGTGCAACCCAAACCCCAACCCGTGCTGGAACGCGAAAGGCGTCGTCCAGGAATTCGAAATCTGCAGCCGCCGGTCGCGCGTCCTCGCTCATTGCGGCTGGTAAGCAGGCTCTCGCGCGAAAAGACCTCGTCGCAGCCCGCGCTCACTTCAGCGAGGCGATGACCCTTGACGTTGACGACGCGCAGGCGAATCTCGTCCGCGCAGAGCTGACCCGTCTCGGCAACGAACTGATCTTTTCCGGGCGTATCCTCCCGTCCGACCCGCTCGTCAGTCGCTACATCATCAAGACCGGCGACAGCCTCGCGAAGATCGCCAAAGAAAACAGCATCACCGACGACCTGCTCGCCGAGATGAACGGCATCCGCAACAAGAACATCATCCGCGCCGGCCAGTCGATCAAAATTGTCAAAGGCCCATTCCACGCGAAGGTTGATAAGAACGATTACTCTCTCGACATCTATCTCGGCACCACGTTCGTGAAGCACTTCCGCGTCGGACTTGGGCTTGACGACAGTACACCCACAGGCCAGTGGAAAGTCTCGACGAAACTCAAGAACCCGACGTTTTATCCTCCGCGAGGCGGCGACATCGTCGCAGCCAATGACCCCGACAACCCGCTCGGCGAAAGATGGATCGGTCTCACTGGTGTCTCAGGCGAAGCGGTCGGGCAAAGGCGATACGGCATTCACGGGACAAATGAACCCGAGAGCATTGGCCAAAGCGTGTCGATGGGGTGCGTCCGTATGCACAACGCCGACGTCGAATCGGTCTACAGTTACCTGATCGAATCCAAGTCAATCGTCACTATCACGGACTGAGACCGCCGGAATAGCTTCTGCGATGTCATTCATTAAGCCAATCGAAACGGATGAGGCTGAGGGGTTGCTCGCCCGGATTTACGACGCCGCCACGAAACGCGCTGGCAAAGTCTTTCAGATTCTTCGCATTCAGAGCAATAACGTCCATTCGCTCAAAGCGTCGATGGACCTCTACAGCGCAATCATGCTACGCGAGTCGCCGCTGTCGCGTGCCCAGCGAGAAATGATCGCCGTCGTCGTCTCAAAGGCCAATGGCTGTCACTACTGAACGCTCGCCCACACGAAAGACCTCCGGGTTGAGGTCGAAAACGATTCGCTTGCAGATGCCATCGCCGACGACTATGCGAAGGCTGATTTGACGGAGGTCGACCGCGCGCTTTGCGACTATGCGGCGAAACTAACAAAAACGCCAGCGGAAATCGGCCAGCAAGACATCGATCGATTGCGCTCGCTCGGGTTGGACGATCGCGCGATTACGGACGCGTGCCAGGTCATATCGTATTTCAATTACATCAATCGAATCGCCGACGGTCTCGGCGTCGATCTAGAACCAGAAATGCGATCGACCTAGCACTCCGACACACATGAATTGATGGGTGGCATGGCCAATCGCAACGCCGCCATGCCTGACCGTCGTCGCGAAAACATGCCGGCGCTCGACTTCGTCGGGCTTGGGCATGGCACCCTCAATCAGACGGCACTCGTCATATGAGGTGTGTCGCAGCACTAGCCCCCCTGCGATGCCCGCCCCACCTCATAGATGTAGTACGAAACAAAGCAGTCCCCAATCACCGGAATCTTGCGAAGAACTGCGCTCAACCACCCCGAAATCCGACCGCGAAAACCATGCGTCTCGCGGCGAAGCACTTTGAGACCGGACCGAGAAACGACTCGCTCGAAGGACCGCCGCGTCAGGCGATTCAAGAATGGCTCAAACGATTCGACGTCGTGCCACTTGTTCGGTTTTTTCTGACCGGTGTCAGGATCGATGTCCCACTTCCTCGGAACAAACGCCGGATCGTCATACATGGCTGCACATGCAGAGAAGATCGTCTTCTGCGGCAGGAGCAAATGTACCCACGGGATCGGAATCAACGACGAAAGATGATGGCCAAACGGCCCGCGCCACGGAGACCACCATATCCAGACCCGCCCATCTCGACGCAAGACTCGCCGCCATTCGCAGCAGGCAGCATCAATGTCTGGCACATGCTCTAATACGTCGAACGTACAAATCAGATCGCTCGAATCGTCCTCAACCGGAATCCGCTTGTTGTCGTGGGCATGAACGAACGTCGCCGAGGACGCCGTACCGCGCTCACACGTTGCGTCTCGGTTCGCTTTGTCAATCGCCTCGGCGGACATATCGACTCCGGTCACGCTCCGACCGCCATACTCGCACAACATCCGCGACAACTCACCCGTACCGCAACCGAAGTCAAGAACGTCACGGCCGCGCACCCGAGTCACGTCGAAATGGTCCGTCAACTGCTGACGTAGTTCTTGTTGTCGCCACATTCGATATCGATCTTCGGTACTGGTCGCCGCGACATGTTCCGATGAGCCGCGCGACATGCGCGCGCGAAGCAGGCGCGAAAGTCGAAACACCGCGCCAGCCAGCACGCCGATCTTGCGACGTGGCTGAGTCCGCACGACTTCCGTTGCAGGAGCGACCATGTTCGTCATCGATTGCATAAGTGTCCATCCGGCGGGTCATGGTGATCGGACGACCGTCCAACATGCCGCGTAGCGAAACAAGTTGCGGCATATACGCAGCCTCGACCGGTCAGGGTTCCAGAACCCGCGCGCACCATACTATCGGTCGTTGTCGAAGCACGGTTGAGCACGCCCCAACGGCAAAACCCACGTCGGGGTAAGCCAACGAGCGATTTTCGCCGCGGTCACCATTGACATCAAGACGGGTCTGAAATTCGGAGCTGTGCTCTTAAAACCGCTGCCCCGTCGAAGACGCGAGCAAATCGAAGCTGACGTTCACCCCCGCTTCGGCTACTATCAACTCATCGGGGCGCGCCGGACTTTCCGCGACCAGCAACGATCCAGCAGCCAAGGAGCCAACTCATGCAGTCAACCAGACGCAACTTCATCAAAAAAGCGGCAACCACCGCCGCCATCGGTGTCGCCATTCTCAAAGACGACGCGATCCAGCGAATCCAGGCAGCCGTCACCAACGCTGGCAGCACACCCCCCAACGATCTCGCCACCAACGAAGACTTCTGGTTCCAGGTGCAGCAAGCGTACGACGTCGATCGTTCGATCATCAATCTTAACAACGGCGGCGTCTCACCCGCACCGCGAACCGTCCTCGACGCGATGCGCCGTCACATCGAATTCACCAACCAGCTACCGCCGAGACATTTGTGGAACGTCCTGGACCCGCAACTCGAACCTGTTCGTGAAAGACTCGCCCGTACGTTTGGCTGCGACGCGGAAGAGATGGCGATCGTGCGAAACACGAGCGAAGCGCTCGAAACCTGCCTCTTCGGACTCGACCTCAAACGCGGCGACGAAGTCCTCGCCACAAGTCATGACTACCCTCGAATGCTCAACACCCTTCGCCAGCGAGAAAAACGCGAGGGCATCGTTCTGAAAACGTTTAACTTCCCGACCCCGCCGAAAAGCCCAGACGAACTCGTCTCGCTCTACAAGCAGAACATCACCGACAAGACAAGGGCTATCCTTGTCTGTCACATCACCAACCTCACGGGACAAATTTTCCCGATCAAGGCAATCACGCGACTCGGGCGCGAGCGTGGAATCCCCGTCATCGTTGACGGCGCACACGCCTTCGCACACTTCCCGTTTAAGCGCGACGACCTCGACTGCGACTACTACGGAACCAGTTTACACAAATGGACCAGCGCCCCGATCGGAACGGGTTTTCTCTACGTGCGCAAATCCAAAATCAAAGACCTCTGGCCAATGATGGCAGCCCCAAAGGAGAGGATCGACAACATCCGCAAGTTTGAGGAAATCGGAACGCACCCCACCGCCCCTTACCTAGCGATTGCCGAAGCCCTCACCCTTTACGAAAGCATCGGCGTCGAGCGAAAAGCTGCGAGACTTCGCTACCTGCGCGATCGATGGATGAAACGACTCGATGGAAGAAAAGGGATCGTCTTGTACACAAGTTTCGACCCGAAGCAGTCCTGCTGCCTCGCGACGGTTGGCATCGTGGGAATCAACCCCGGCGAGCTAACCACCCACCTGTACAAGAATCACAAAATCCTGGTCACCCCGATCGTCCACGAGCATATCTCCGGCATCCGCGTAACACCAAACACCTACACAACCGTCCGAGGGGTGGACCGCTTCGCCGAAGCGATGGAAAAAATCGCACTGCACGGATTGCCTTCGTAAGCAAAGTCTAGGCGCCGCTTCACTTTCGACACGCGAGGACGCATCACTTACGGGGATTTTGGGGTCGTACCTGCAATCACAATTTTCGCCACCTTCCGCAAGCGCTTGACATGCTTCTTGCGGACGGCATCCATTTTCTTGGCCTTCAGTTCCTCGGTGATTGGCTCGGTCGCGTCCGACAGCGGGATCACATGCGCCTCCTTTTTCTCGGTCACTTTGATGATATGAAATCCGAACTGAGTCTCTACAACGCCTGAGATTTCGCCCACATTCATAGCGAACGCTGCGGCGGCGAAGGGTTCGACCATCGAACCCGCTCGCGGAAAATATCCCAGATCACCGCCGCCGGGAGCCGAAGGCCCTTCCGAACGGTTTTGAGCGAGAACGGCAAAGTCCGCGCCGGGCTTTTTCGCTTCCGCAAGAATCGCTGCTGCTTTTTTCGATGCTTCCGCGCGTTTGGACGCAGCATCTTCTGGCGACGATCGAACGAGAATATGACTCGCCCGAACCACTGCCGGTTTTGTGAAGACGGTCGCCAAGTCTTCTTTGTACTTCGCTTCAATCTCGGACTTCGAGACCGCAAGTTCCGCCGCATTCTTCTTCTCAAAGAATCGGGATTGCAGCATGAATCGGCGAAGCTCTGGCGCGGAAGATCGCTCCGACAACATCTCCTCAAGAGACGGTCCGCCCCGGCCCTTCATCTGGCGCTCAAACTGCTCGCGCGACAGGCCCGTTCGCTCCAAATGCGCCGCCAACAACCGTTCAACCTCCGCCCGAAGCTCCGCCTTACTGACCGTCAGTTTCGCTCGTACGACCTCCTGATTCAGAAGTTCGTCATCAATCAAACGCTCAAGAATATTGGGAACAACCTGCGCCCGAATCGCCGCGAGATCCATGCCCGGAGGCATCCGACCACCGAGTTGCTGCTGAACCACGGCGTTAAATGCACGCTCAACTTTGCTTTGCGGTATCACCACCCCATTCACGGTCGCGGCGGCAGAGCGGTTTCCAGTACTCTTCGCCGACGTGGACGTTCCCGCGCCCGTCTGCGCGACCGCTGTCAAACTCGGCACTACGAAGCACATTAGCAAGAAATTCCGACACAATCTCATCGTATTACAAACTCCAATTCTCGTTTTAGGGCGTAATTGTCAATGGAACAAGGTACACTGAAAGTGGAATGCCCGCGAAATCACTGGTTTAGAAACCAGTGCCAAACTTTTTCATCGGACAGCCACCTGTCACTCGAACCGTACCGCGCGTTCCGTTGGGATGCAAGAAGCTGGGGCAGGTATCGCTCGGGGTTAGACTTGGGGAACAGTTTGACTGCCCCTATCGCGCCATCTTGTTAATGACGTCCGGGTCACTCACTGGAAGTCCCGGCACGAGAAACGCGTCGTCCGCTCTCATTTGCGATTCCGTACCTGTGTACCGCGTTAGTTGCCCGATCATCCAAGGGTTGTCACCGTCGGGGCCATACACCGGCGCATTATGAAACTCAGCCGTTCCATCGAGCATTAGAATTGTTTGCCCACGCCGTCGATGCGCCGGCGAATTCGTCGTGGTTGGATCAACCGACTCGTTGAATTTCGCATTCACAAAGAGCGGATTTCGATCGCCGATGTAAGCAGTCGTCTTCACCGGTCGCAGAATCGGCGACCCCCCAGAGAGGTTCCGCGCGTCGTAACTGACGTTTTTCGCCAACGCGAAGTCGCCGCGACGCGACGCCCCAGCGGAGTCCATCACAGCCCCGTGAGCATCCGAAGGACAAACAAAATGCTTCATCTCAGGCCCAAGTTCGAGCTTCACCAACAGGTACGGGTGACGGCTATTGGAAGCGAAAGGCGTCTCCTTGGAGCATCCGGGCAACCAGGAATTTCCGTCCGCACCGCCAGCAAAAGGAACAACACCAGCGTAGGACTCTCGGTAAGTAGAAAGCCCGCGATAAATCGAACCAAGGTTATTCGCACAGGCAGCCCGTCGAGATCGATAGCGAAGCTCCGAAATCCCCGGAACAAACACCCCAACCATGAGCAACACACACGCAGCGGCTGCGATGACGTTACGCATCCTCGGGAACGGGAAAAAACCCGGACCACCCTCTGCACCACTCGCCAGATGAAGCTCGGATCCACGATTGGAAGCAACGCTCTCTTCCTGAATCCTCATGAGCACCTTGTCCGTCAGGTTCCCTGGAGCAGGGGCAACGTTCCAATGATCCAGTGGCTGCAATAGGCGACCCATGCGGTCGCTCTTTTCGCGCACGGCATCATCCCGCGCAAGCTCAGCTTCCAACCACGCCCGATCCTCATCCGAAACACGATCCAGATGAAGATCAAGAAGAAGCTCGTTAAGATTTCGTTTCATAGACCCCATCGCAAATCCCCGCAGAGTTTTAACTGCTATTCCGCTTCGCGAGCCGTGACGTCCGCCCGATACTTCTCACCAAACCATCCGACCGCCGAGTGCAAACGACTCTTCACCGTCCCAAGCGGAACGCCAATCACGTCGGCAATGTCCTTGTAAGCAAACCGGTGGTAATACGCCAAAATCAACACCTCGCGCAGATTGTCGGGCATCTCTTCGACAACACCTCTGACCGCCCGACGCTGCTCTTCAAGCCCAAGCGCTTCATCCGGTGAATCCCCGGCATTCTCCAGGAGATGCACGAACCGGCTACCGGATTCGTCGTCTTCGCTTAACTTTGCATCAAACGCAACTTCTCTGCGACGCGTACGCTTGCGGAGGTAATCTCGCGCCTTGTTCGCCGCAATTGTAAACAGCCAAGGTTTGAACCTCCGCGTCGGGTCAAACCGATCCGCCGAGGTGTGGACCTGCAAAAACGCCTCTTGGACGACATCTTCCGCCGTCGTCGAGTCGCCCGTAAACCGCAGGACGAACTGATGAAGCTCCTGCGCGTATCGGCGGACCAGCAGCTCGAAGCTCCCGGTCTTGCCCGCGAGGTACTCTTTCAGCAGTGTTTCATCCGTTGGCGCGTCCACGCCCTCATTGTATCCTTACGACCCCGGCGTGCCCACGGTTCTCAAGATGTTGGCATTGGGGCGAAAGACCACGTTTCCGAGCTGATTATGGGCGGTAACTCACAAGCATGGCCGATTCGGATGAAAACGGCGGGGTCTTTGAGACGCTGAACGACTGATGATCCAACCATACAAAAACACGCGTTTCAGCCTTCGCAGGTTCGTCCTCGCGGCGATTTGCACCCTCGTTCTCACCACCCCACTCATCTACGCCGCCCACGCTCTCTCCGAAGTCACCAGGCCCATGCCTACAGAGACACTGCAAACGATTGAAAATCCGAATCTCGTCATATTGAAGACAGACCGCATTGTTCACCTATTCGATGGCGAAACCCTTGTGCGATCCTATCACTGC
>JAJRUK010000141.1 GCA_024277835.1 Planctomycetota bacterium
GGTGAGTCGATAGCAATAGACCCCACTTTGTTGACGCTGCGACGGGCTTGACTAGGATCGCACGTCGTGCGTTCGAGGGCGGGTTCGTCCGATTTCGGATCGATCCCCAACATGCACGGTATGGAGCGGTGTCCGAGTGGCTGAAGGGGCCGCACTGGAAATGCGGTGTGCGGGCAACCGTACCGAGGGTTCGAATCCCTCCCGCTCCGATCTAGGCGTCTGCGGACATACGCGGACATTGTTTCCCTTCTCGCGATCAACCGTATGCGCCTTCGCTGACATTCGCGGCCGCGTACCTGCGTAAGTAGTGCGTAAGTTTGCGACGAGGGCGTCTGTCCCCGTTGCGCGTTGCCGTTCTGGAACATCATCCTTCCCCAAGAGACGCGGGAGCTTCTCCGTTTCGCGCTGAAGATCGAAGTGACGCGGGTCCATGTAGCTTTTTCTCGTCAGCGCGGGGTCGGTGTGACGCATGAGTTGTTGGACCTTCACCTCGGAAACACCTGCGTCGTAAAGCATCGTCGCGAGTGAATTCCGCAGTGCGTGAAGGACGATCTTCCCGTCGCTGGTCTTGGGCTCTATTCCGGCACGCTCCAAGTCGCGTTTCACTGTGCGGGGCGTTGGTATCGTCGCAAAAACTCTGTCGTCGGGTACCCAATCCGATTGTCGGCGAGATCGCATTTCGGAAACAAGCTCCGGCGTCAGAGACAGTGTGTCAGCCCGCTTCGATTTCGTCGTATGAGCGCGCAGCTTCAAGAACGGAACCGGCGTGTCGAGCTTGAGATCGCCCCATTCGAGCAGTTTCAACTCGTTTCGCCGAAGCCCAGTCAACGCGGCCGTCAGATACACAAATCCTCGTTGAGGATGGACCGCGACAAGTCGTTGCAACTCGTCCACCGATGCGGCGCGCCTTGGGTTCGCGTCTACGTATACCCGCTCCTTCTCAAATGTCCCTAACGGGTTCGCAGCGCACCGTTTTGTCTTGACGCACCAACCGAAGAAGGCAGACGCCGTCTCTACGTAATGGTTGACGGTTCGCGGTGCTAGCTTGCCTTTACCCTCCCCTTTGTTTGCGTCGATCCAAGATTCCAATGAAGTCGTTGGGAAGTTCTTGAGCGTCTTCCAGTCTCGCAACTCCCGCGCTAGTCTTCTGATCCGCGACCGTGCCATTCGAACATAATTCGGCGATCGTTTTAATTCGATCGATGCAATCCATTCCTCGACGTGTACGATCAACAGCGTTTCACGGTGACGCAGTGAAACTGCAACCAGCCCTTCGCGATAGTGCGCAACGTGCAGCTCAAGCTTCGCGGCCTTTTGGTCGGTCGCCTTCCGATCAACGTAACCCGGTACAGTTGTGCGCCGTCCCAATTCGTCCGTGTACTCGATCGACCACTTTCGAACCGCTCGGATTACCGGATCGCCCTCGCTGTCGAGAATTCTTTCACGCTTTGGCGCCTTGATCTTCTGCCCTTTGCGCGGGCCGCGTTTCGCGATTGTTTCTTCATAGACGATGTTGCCGCCCGAGTCGCGCACGGTTCGCATCGCAAAAAACTTTGGCTTAAAGACTCTTGCCATAGGTCACCAACCTTTTCGATTTTCGATTCCTGAATCCGGCGCAACGCGCCGATGATCTTACTTGCCGTTCCTCGGTCAGGGATTGCGTGCAGACCGTCAACGCCGAATCGTTCCAACCAACGATCCAGATCGTCGCCGGCCATGCCGATCGACTCACCCAACGCAACAATCATTCCAAGTTGTTTACGAGTCGCGCTCATGCCGCCATCATTTTCGTCGTTGCCGATAGATTTCGTTTTTGACGAACCTCTGCACTGACACATCCTCTTCGATAGGCGGTGGGTCCGGCAGTGCCCAACCGTACCCATTTTCTTCCGCCAACGCTCGCGATGCTGACTTACGCCCCAGTAACTTGATTGCGCTCTCGTACCCCTTCCGGCCAAACATCGCTACAAGGCGCTTTTCGAGATCAGCTCGAATCCGGTCGCGTTGCTCACGAGTCATGCCGCACCCTTATTTTGCTTCGGACTGCTCGCAAGGTTGCGCCCCGCGTCAGCATCTTGCGTTTTATTAACTGACTGACTGCCGGGTTTCTGAGTCGTCAAACCCAACCCATCTTTCGCCAAGGTCTTTTTCGCTTTGTCTAACTGGCGAAGTGCCGAACTTATTATCGCTCGCCAGGCAAGCATCATTTCCGCGAGATCGTCGGGTGTTTGATCACCGACCCACTCGCTTTCGCATAAGACTTGGCTTCGGAGCGTCGATAGAATGTACTCGGCAACTCCGATCGGTCGGATAACCTCGCGGATGGAGAGGTCTGTTCTCGTTTCGTTCGCTTCCATTGGGTATCACCTTTCAAGTCTGGGCAGACCCGTAGCCATCGGTCTATCCGCCTGCGAGGGCGGTGGAGTCGTCGCCGACATTCCCCGGTGACTACGGGCGTGCTCGTTGTGAGCGCGAGCGCCCACAGGAAGTTTCGAAAGTTGAGTTTCGCAGTTCATAGAAACCACATCTTAGCCAGGCCGCGTACGGCGTCTATACCTTCGGTTTCAGTCGCTTGCCGATCTTGCCATCATCGCGCATATCCTGCTCTGACAATGGTTTCCGGGGTATCGAAACGATACTCGCAGCTCGTAATCACACCACGAATGTTGGCCCCGTCCGTCTTGCTCTCAGGGATCATCAGCACAGACCCGATCAGCAAGCTGTAGTTGTGGACGCCTTTCATGGTGACCACTGCCCGTGCTCGGCTAGAGCCGTAGCGTGCTATCGCACCGGCCATTCTCGCGGCGAGCCTTATCTTGTCGCTGCGTATGACAACGTTCTTGTTCGCGGGCGTTCGATCCAGGAACCCTCCCGAATTCAACGCCAGGGCCGTGTTCGGTGCGATGTAGTAATACCTCGCTGATTCGTCAACGATTTCAAGCACGCCGTCGGAAACATCCGCCCCCTCGACATTCGCCGACAAGCTGATTCTCACGTCGGTTTCGATCGCGATCAGCGCAACCATTTTGTCCCAGTCGTATTCCGGGGGGTGCGACGTGGGTGCGGCCGGGGGCTCGGGTGGGTCGCTCCCTGGACTACCGAGAGTCCAGGAAC
>JAJRUK010000142.1 GCA_024277835.1 Planctomycetota bacterium
GACCGAAGTCGCCATCCGTTTGGCGAAGAGGTTTTCGATCGCGCTGCCGGATGATCGCGCCCAGACATTCGCCGACATGCTCCCAACGTGGACACCGTTTCCAGATACCAACGACGCCCTCACTCGTCTCAAGAAAAAGTACAAACTCGGAGTGCTGTCGAACGTAGATCGCGACCTGTTCAACGGAACCGCAAAGCACTTCCCTATCACGTTCGATTTCATCGTCACCGCCCAAGACGTCGGCAGCTATAAGCCGGGTCCCGGACACTTCGCAAGACTCTTCGACCAGCACGCACCCCGAGAAGAGACCCTCCACGTCGCCCAGAGTCTTTTCCACGACGGCGCACCCGCACGAGACCTCGAC
The DNA here is from genome assembly GCA_024277835.1 of Planctomycetota bacterium. Lineage (GTDB taxonomy): Bacteria > Planctomycetota > Phycisphaerae > UBA1845 > UBA1845 > JAJRUK01. The sequence goes on from JAJRUK010000142.1 coordinate 365, forward strand.
CTTGCGTTCGTCTGGATCAATCGGTACAACGATTCTAGCATCGAGGCGATACCGATGGTGGCTGAGTTCTATGACCTGAAATCTTTCGCAGAGAAAGCCTGCGAGTGATTCGTCGTAGAGTCTAGCGAAAAGATGAGGCATGAGAAAAGTGACATCAACAATCGAAGAGCAGTTTCCCAAAGGAACCCCCGTCCGGGTGATTCAAACGACTCGTCGGCGAGAAGCTTCCTATGAAGCGGAAAGCGTCGGCGTTGTCGAAGCATGGGAAGATCGTCCGACCGGAAGCTGGTACGCCCACGGAAAAAATGACAAGCTCTGGCTAAGGCGACTCAAACTAACGAAAGCGGACGGCGAAGTCACACTTCTGGTTATCGACGACGCGACCACCATTGCTAAACTTGAACCGGCTAATGGATAGGGGTTCTCGCCTCTCTAAGGGCAGGAACCAGATGCGGTCGGTAAGGCGGATTGGTTCCACGCGTCAAAAGCGCCAGCGCCGTTGAGAAGATTGATCTCTTCCAATACATCCAAGGGCGTGATGCGATTGCTCCGATCAATGTCGCCGCTTGCCAGATCAAACGGCAACTCCACCAACCCATCAAGCGTGGCCATGATCCACAAGACGTCGATCGAGTCTGCGACGGCGTCTGCGTTGACGTTGCCTGGGTGCGAAACAAACTCGCCCCGCGTAACGAACCCAAAACCATCCGTGTAAGCAATCAGCGTCACCGACCCGGGCGTGATGGGTCGTTCTAAAAAGAGCGTCGTCGTTCCCCCCGGACCGGGGATCAAGTCTACGATCGCGTTTACCGGCGTGCCACCTGAAGATTCGCAAACCGTCCAGCACTCCGCGCGGTCTGCTTCGTCTGGCGTCTCTGCGCTGAAGACGATATCGCCTTCTGGCGCGTTCGCATCGTCAGGCGGATGAGGCCTGCGAGCGTCAACGACGTCCGGCGCCGGATTCACCCATCGGACTGCTCCCACCGGACACGGACAGCTCGGCGGGGGAGCTTCGCCGCACGGTGCGGAAATCTCGACGCGATACCGACCCCGCGTTTCCTCTGTTTTCGCCGCAACCAAAAGGTAATAAAGATCGCCAACGGTTAAATCACTCACGCACAGTTGCGAATTCTCAGATACGAATCCGCATCCAATTTCGGTGTTGTCGTTGCATCCGATCGGCGTGAGTGTGCTGCATGCGGTTTCATCGGATGCAGGGTTGCCGACGGCGAAGAGTCGCACCAGCGAGTCCGTCGCCGGTGAGGCGCTTTGACACGTTCGGATTCTCACGGAGGTCTCCGTGGCCAGGAATTTGTACCAGACGGTTCCGAGTCCGCGCGCCCCCGGTGCTTCCTCGTGGCAGCAAAACCCGGGGTCGCTAACATTTTCGGTGGCATGTACACCGTCACTTTCGAGGCTATCCGGAACAGAAAGCAGGCGCGCACCTTCAAGATCAACCGTCGGAGCGCATTCATCGTTCGACGGCGGAATCGCACAAACGCTCGCGGTCGCGATCGCACAGATTTGATCCCACTCGATATCGCAGCAGAAATCCTGTAGCGGAATGGCGCAAACCGCTCGGCAGCAGAACGGGTCGGCACACCCAACCGACTGATGAGGGAGCGTGCATGTCTCGTCGCTGGCAACACAAACAAACTCGCATTGGATTGCAGGGTCGTCGCAGTACGTTCCCTGCGACCACGACACACCATTCACAGCGCACTGGTTTTCTGTCAGATCGGCGCAAACTCCGTCAGCCCCACAACACGCCGCAACACCGCAAGGCGGATCGAACGGCATCGACGAACACAAATCGCCTTCACGCCAGCCCGGAAGCAGTGTTGAACCGCGTGGTGGATACGGGCAATTCATTTCCGCGACATCCCGACAAACAGCCTCACCGCTTTCGTCCGTGACAAACATGTCGCAACATGCCCCCGTCGGTGCATCCCCGTCGCAGATAAGGGATATTTCTAGCGCCCCTCCCGCAGAAAAGCCTGGCAAGTCGGTCCGTTCCCATCCCGCTTCGTTCAAAACCGCGTACTGCTCGTCCGTCATGCCGGCGGGGATCGGTTTGCGAACCACGTTCGTACGGATAAAGTTCGCGTCCGTTTGTATGGTCACCCACAGTTGGCCCGAGACGGGGACCGGAGGGTCAAAGGCTTTTCGTGCGATCTGACTGCGGTTCGTCGATGCTCCGTACGTAAACGCGGAATTGGCGGCGACGTCTCCGGGCAATCCGAAGTTCGTTTCGTCCGTCAGACGCAGGTCAATATCGATCGGACCCGTCCCGCGAACAGACACCTCATACGCACGTAGTTGGCAATCTCCCACGCTGAGTAGCAGGTCTTCCGCAATCCGAGTCCCAGCCTCCATCGCAATTCCGGCGATAGCGCTGCCCGCGGCGTGATACGGGCGGAACGTCGATTGGCAATTCCCTCGAGCGTAGATTTCGGCGCTAAGTCCGCCCCATGATGAAAACGGAAACGCGCCACCAAGCGTCGCCGAGCAACCATGCACCGGATCGCCGTAAGAAAAGTTTGTGTATCCGACAAGGGCCGGGCTGCCCCCAACCCATCCCGCTCCGCTTCGGTCGAACTTGAGTCCGATCCAAAACCTCGCGGGAAGAGGAATGATGATGTCGATCGGGACCGCAAACGAGACCGTGTGAATCCCCTCGTCAGGTAACTCGGTGAAACCGAGCGTACCGGGAATCACCTGACCGCCCATCCGCGGGCAGGCGTCATACAACGCATGCTCCACGCCGAACGCTCCGCTTCCACTTCCGTCGGCGTTACCGCTGACGACAAAGGAGTAGCGACTCAGCTCGCACCCTTCCGCACCGGTCATCAGAATGTCATCCGCGACCACAAACCCCGGTACGGCGGCGAATGACTCTTGCCCCGTCGTGTTCGAGTAAACGAGGCGCTCCCCGGCGATCGCACGTGGCGCGCCCGTCACGATCGCCAAAAAGCCAAGCGCGATTCGTATTACGATGTGATGTTCAACCCGCTTCAACGATCTACGCCCCCGTTGGCTTGCACAATGCGATGAAAGGGCGATTCGGTGCGCAATACGAAATCGCGATCAAGCGTTTCCCTGCACCACTCCAGCCCGCGACCCACCCATTGTAGCTTATCGAACCGTTGATCCCGATTCAACCCGACTGGACGATCGGAAACGCCGATCGGTATTTAGATGGACAAGAACGTACACGACGTGGACGCGGGCGGTCGCGCTTTGTGCGCAATCGCCTATTCCGACCGTCCCCGCGACATTCCAGCCAATCCCCGCTTGCTTGTCTCTTTCACGAACGCCAGAATCTTGTGCTCGACCTCAGATTTCGCGATCTCTTGGAGCTGATGAACACCTGATTCAAACGAACCACCTCCCCGCTCGAACAAAACGCGATAAGCATTGCGAATCTGCTCCAATGCGCTTTGGTCGAGACTTGACCGGCGAACCCCAACGCGATTGATCCCCGCAATCTTGCCCGTCGAGTCGATCATCGCGAACGGCACGACGTCCATCGGGACGCGCGCGTTCCCGCGAACCATCGCCAGCTCGCCGATTCGCACAAACTGATGCACGCCCGTTCCACCGCCAAGCGTACAGCGATCGCCAATGGTCACATGCCCCGCCAGCATCGCGTTATTGATCAGCGTGACGTGATTGCCCACCGTGCAGTTATGCGCAACGTGACTCCCGCCGAGCAGAAAACAATCTTCACCAACCACCGTTGTGGTCTCGGGCGTGGTCCCCCGATGAATCGATACATTCTCACGAAGAATCGTGCGCCGACCGATTCGGCAAAACGTTCGCTCGCCCGCATACTTCGTATCCTGCGGTTCGTGGCCAACGATGACATGGGGATGGAGCACGCAGTCGTCACCGATCTCCGTCCACCCGGTTACATAAACCCCTTGATACAGCTTGCATCCGCGACCAATCGTCACGTCCCCGTCGATCACGCAAAACGGTCCGATCGAAACGTCCGCGCCAAGTTCCGCCTTTGCGTTAACAATCGCTGTAGGATGTATCGAAGTGCTCATGAGTGTCACCAGGTAGCGTGTTAACCCGACCGCTTAACTAGGCCAAGCGCTGCCATGACCATCTGCAAGTCGTCCCACGTCTTTTTCTTCTCACCCGGACTCCGCAGCAGGTACGCAGGGTGATACGTCGGCATGAGCGGGATCGCTTTCCCGCTTCCCGGTTCACCTGAGATAAAATAATCATGAAACCGCCCGCGTAGTTTTCCAATCGAAAGCCCCGTGTGAAGCAGCGTCTTCGCAGCCGGCGCACCCAGTGCAACGATGATCTCCGGTTCGATAATCGAAAGTTGCTCCCGCAAGTAATCGCCACACGCAAGAATCTCGTCCGCCATCGGATCACGATTTCCGGGAGGCCTGCATTTCAGCACGTTGCAGATATACACTTCCTCGCGCGAAGTCCCCATCGCGTCGATCATCTTCGTCAGCAGCTGCCCCGCCTTCCCGACAAACGCAAGCCCCTGTTTGTCCTCTTCATAACCCGGCGCTTCGCCAACGAACACCAGCCGAGCGTCGGAGTTGCCCTGCCCGAACACAGTCTGCGCCCGCGTCTCGCTAAGTCCGCATCGCCGACACCCCTTCACGCGAGTTTCATCAATGACCGAAAGAAGCGCCGACTTCTCCGAAGATCCCCCGGAAGCCTTGACGCCAGCAAGGACAGGCGTCTTATGCTCTGGCGTCGCCGGTGCAGCGACCAAACCCATCGGCACAGACCGTAGCCCCAGCAGTCGATCGCCTGCGAGCTGCTGCCGAAGGGCACGCCGTACGCTGTGAGATGTCGAAACCATCCTGTTCTCCGCCTTCCAGCCAACCCCGACCTCCAACGAACCGCCGGATCAACGCATGCATCATCGCGTGAACCGATGGAAGTTTCAAGCTACAATCCCGTCATGGCCAGTTACGAAGAATTAAGCGTTACGCTTCCGGATGGATACGCCGCGTACGCCCGCTACTGGACCGGGCCAGCCGTCAAAGGGGCCGTGCTCTACCATCATGGAATCCAGTCTCATTGCGACTGGTATGAATCGTCCGCTTCAACCCTGGCCGAGGCGGGGTATGCGGTTCTTCAGATCGATCGCCGCGGGAGTGGTCGAAATGACGCAGCAAGAGGCCACGCCGAATCAGCAGATCAGTTAATCGAAGACGACTTCGCCGCTCGAAATGAGTTGCTCAAGCGAAGTGGCCTAGATGCATGCCATCTTCTCGGCGTGAGTTGGGGCGGCAAGTTAGTGGCAGCCTCGTATGTTCGCGATCCGGAAAGTGTCAAGAGCCTGACCCTCGTAACGCCCGGTCTGTTTCCCAAGGTCGGCGTCTCCAAAAAAGACATGGCCCGGATCGGTTTCGCGATGTTGTATGAGCAGGAGAAGCTTTTCAATATTCCCCTGGACGACGCCAACCTGTTCACGTCCGACCCCAAGTGGAAAGAGTTTATCAATACCGACAAGCGAACGATTCACCAGTGCACCGCCGGTTTCTACTTAGCTTCGCGGCGAATGGACCGCGTCATCGCACAGCTCCCCAAGTCTCCCCAAACGCCGATCCATCTGTTCATCGCCGGCGACGAGCGCATCGTGGACAACGACAAAACGACAAGTTTCATCGGCGACCTGGGTTGGGCCAAGACGCGCATCACCACCTACGACACCGCCCGCCACTCACTAGAATTCGAAAACGACCCCAACATGTATTTTGCCGACCTAGTAAGCTTCATCAACGAAGTCAACTAAGTCTCCCCGGGTCCAGTGTGGCACCGGTTTCCAACCGGTGCAATCCCAGTTTGGACGTTTGGACTTTTCGACGTTTGGACGTTTGAAATCCCCCCGACACGTTCTTACTCGATCCCGCGCCCAACTTGTCGATAAATCGTATATAACAAGAGTAAGGGCACCATCAAAAAAGGACCGATCACATGCGAACCCTCCGATCCGCAGCCGCCATCCTTCTCGCCCTCTCCGCATCGACCTACGTTTTCGTCAGTATCAAGGACGCCCGCATCAACGAGCTAACCCAAGAGGTCGATCGACTCGAGTCGCAGCGGCAGCAGCTCGCCGACTACGCCCGCCGCATCACCGCCAGCCGCCGCGTCGCCCAGGTGGACATCCTCGAACAAACCTTTAGCCCCAGCGGCGAAACGCAGACGCTCCTTCGCTTCCAGGAAATCGGCGACGGCGGCACGATCGGTCAGCCAATCTAC
>JAJRUK010000143.1 GCA_024277835.1 Planctomycetota bacterium
ATACCACCGCGAGGATATCCCGATCCTCGTCAAGTCGTTCATCAAGCAGGCCAACCAAGAGAACGAAACCGATCTTGAAGGTATCTCGCCCGATGCATTGCGCAAGCTCGCCAACTACCGCTGGCCGGGCAACGTGCGCGAGGTACGCAACATCATCCACCAGATGTGCCTGGAGAGTGAGGGGCCGATACTCGACATCGCCGACCTGCCCGAGTCGCTGCGCGCCTCCACCGATCTCGTCCCAGCCGGCCCGCCCAACCTGGCCGGCATGACGATGGCCGACGTAGAACGATTGCACATCATGAACACCCTACGCATGTGCGGCGGCAACCGAGAGAAGACCGCCAAGGCGCTGGGCATCGGCGCAAGAACGCTGTATCGAAAGCTGCGCGATTACGGGTTGAAGTAGGGGTAGGATTTTACGAAAAGGTACAAAGCGTTAACCGTTATGTGATCGGCAACCTCATCCTTGCTGATCCAGTTATGTCTGCCGCCCGTCGAGAGCTTAAGAAGCTGGCGGATGGCATAAAGATAGACATAGACGAAGTCCGACAAATCGTGAAGACTGAAGTCCTCAAACGAGAAATCGTGGACGGGGAGGGGGAGGATACCGCTCGATCGCGTGTTAACAAGTTCTACTGTAAGGGCGCAGCGTCGCGTCGAGCAAAGAAGAAGGACGTGCACGATCAGATTCCTACGCCGCCCGCTCCCAAGGAGTCAGTAACGGAAAGGCTTCTTAGCGAAGCGGAGGAACGAGACCCGAGCCAAGCATCCGGCTCCGGTGACGCTTCCTAATGTGATCAACAGCACAGACGCGAATCTTTGATTGGCAAATCCTCTTGCGACGTTGACCTTCTGGTGACCCTGCGCGCCCAAGAACCAAGAGACTAACTCATGCCCGACGAACCACTACCGCCGCACGACAGATTCGAGCAGGCATATGCGTCCCGGCCGCCGTGGGAGACGGGGTTGCCTCAGCCGGTCTTTGTCCGCGCTGCCGATCAGATCACCGGATCCGTGCTCGATGCAGGGTGCGGGACGGGCGAGAATGCACTTTTGCTCGCAGCTCGCGGTTTGACGGTCACCGCGTTCGACTTCCTCAAGGCGCCGATCCGGCGTGCGAAAGAGAAAGCGGCCCAGCGGAAGCTCGGCGTGCGATTCCTTGTTATGGACGCAATGGACCTGGGCGACTTCCCTGAGACGTTCGATAGTGTGATTGACAGTGGCATGTTCCACGTTTTTCCCGACAATGCCCGAACGCGTTACGTCGATGGGCTTTCTTGCGTGGTCAAACCCGGTGGCCGGCTCTTTCTCTGTTGTTTCAGCGAGCGTGAACCGGGAACCCACGGCCCCCGTCGGGTGACGGAAGCCGAAATCCGTAACGCCTTCGCTGTCGGATGGGAGGTCGAGTCGATCACCGAAGCGCGATACGATGTTCGAGCCGATTGTGCAGCGTTGACTTTTTCCGCAGGCGGACCGTTCGCCTGGTTCAGCGTCATTCGCAAGACGCCATAACGCCACCGACAACGATTCCGCCAACCTGAGGAGGCAAAACATGAAGCGCAGTTTCGCAGCCATTTCGACCTGCCTGTTGATCGCCGCCACGACCGCGTGCGTGCAAAACAAAAACCGTGAGTCGGGCGCCGTCCCCAAGAACATCAATGACCGCTTCCTCGCGGAAGACCTCAAGCCCGAAGAGTGGGTCAACCGCTTCGAGGTCGAAGCCCGCGAGATCTTCGCCAGCAGAGACGCCATCATCGATGCCGTCAAACTTTCGCCGGGGGATCGCATCGCCGATGTCGGCGCGGGCACGGGCCTCTTCGTCGGATCGTTCGCCAGTGCCGTTGGAGACAAGGGCAAGGTCTTCGCCGTCGATATCTCCCCCAGGCTCATCGACCACCTGAACAAGCGGGTGGCAGACGAGGGGCTAACCAACGTCGATGTCATCCTCTCGAAAGAGAAGTCGGCCGAGCTGGCTAGCGGGTCGGTCGACGCCGTCTTCGTCTGCGATACGTATCACCACTTCGAACACTACTCCGCGATGATGCGGTCCATCTACCGGGCGCTGCGCCCCGGCGGGACGCTCATCATCATCGACTTCAAACGCATCCCAGGCGAGTCGACCGATTGGGTGCTGGGCCACGTTCGCGCCGGCAAGGAACGGTTCACGCGCGAAATCGAGGTAGCCGGCTTCCGTCTCGTCAACGATGTCGACATCCCCGGGCTCAAGCAAAACTACTTCCTTCGCTTTGAAAAACGATAGTGTCTGCGCGCAAGGGCTTCGGGCTCTGGACGCTTACGTTTCTTGTCGTCGCCAACATGGTCGGAGCGGGGGTCTTTACAACCTCCGGCTTCACGCTGGCGAGTCTCGGCTCGCCGCATCTGGTCATCGCCGCCTGGGCGGTGGGGGGCGTGATCGCCTTCGCCGGGGCAGTCGGCTACGGACAGCTAGTCCGCGTCATGCCCGAATCAGGCGGCGAGTATCTCTTTCTGTCGCGCGCCGCCCATCCGCTCGTTGGGTTCGTCGCCGGGTGGGTCTCGCTGATGGCGGGTTTCACCGGGGCGATTGCCTTCGCCGCGACGGCGCTGGAAAGCTACGCGATGCCGTCGAACGTGCGGCCCGACTGGCTGCCAGTCAATGCGGTTGCAATTGCCGCCGTAGTGGTCGGGGCCCTGTTTCACGGAGTCAAGCCGCGCGCGGGAGCCGCGTTCCAAAACACGGCCGTCGCCTTGAAGCTCGCGATGCTTGTGGGCTTTCTGGTTGTCGCCGTGGTGATGGCTCCCGTCGGTCAGTGGGAGGGCAAGTCGACAGAAGCGGTGAGCGGGGCGACATCGCTGGTCGTCGCTTTCGCCGGGTCACTGGTGTGGATATCGCTCAGCTACTCGGGCTTCAACGCGGCGGTCTACATCGCGGAAGAGGCGCGCGACCCCAAGCAGACGGTGCCCAAGTCGTTGATCCTTGGAACCGTTATCGTGCTGGCGCTCTATCTCTTGCTCAACGCGGTCTTCGTCTGTGCGCCGCCGGGTGATGTGGTGGCGGGCAAGGCAGACGTCGCGGCGGCCGCGGCACAGTGGATTGGCGGCAGTAGCCTCGCGCTGTTTGTGCGCGTCATCATATCTGCCGCGCTCTTTACGTCGGTTTCGAGCATGATGATGGCCGCCCCGCGCGTCTACAAGAAAATGGCAGACGACGGCATGTTACCCAGATCGCTCGGCGCAGGGGGCGAGGCGCCGCGCGTCGCCGTTGCAGTGCAGGCGGGATTGGCTGTGCTCTTTATTTTGGTTTCGTCGATCCAGGGGCTGCTATCCTACCTGGGTCTGACGCTATCGCTCTGTGCGGCCTGTTCCGTGGCTTGTCTTTTTCTTCCGTCTGTTCGGCGCAGATCGTTGATGCACGCAACCAACCTGCTTCCGCTTCTCTACGTTGTCTGCACGCTCGGCGCCGCCGCTATTATGACCTATGGCGAGCCACGACAACTGATCGCCACCGCGCTGACATTCATCGTTGGGGCGCTGGCTTATCTTGTCGCAACGCGAAAGGGGCGTCGCGGTCGGCCATAACTCGCCGCGGTTGTTCTTTCTCGTTGAGCGAGGCATGAAGCTCCTTGGTTGTAGCGCTAGGGCTAGCGCACACTAGACCCCGAAAAACAAGGCTCAACGTGGCTGCCCGTCATTCCCGGTAGAGTAGAGGACAGAGCCGGTTGCGTTTCTCCGACTCCGCCCCCCCTCATCGAACCGGACGTGCGGATTTCCCGCATCCGGCTCTCTCGGCATCTTTCACCGATCGGCTGTCACGAGGCAGATCAACCG
>JAJRUK010000144.1 GCA_024277835.1 Planctomycetota bacterium
CCAACTCCTTCGCTGCACCAACCCGCGTTACCGTCAAAGGTGTTCTCATGAGACAAGCCTCCATGCTTGAACAACACCTCTATCGGCATATCTATACTAGACTCTGTATAAGATGGTGTGTACGAAGCTACTAGCCGAGCCGCGCCCGCGAGGAAGCGATCCGTTCGCTTTGTCGAAAGCCGTGGCGCGGCTTCGCTGGGTCGTTGCACGCGCGTTTGAACCCTCTCTTCGCAAGAAAAGCCCCGAAAACCAAAAAACAATCCAGTTCCACAACTCCCTTTGATGTCGCAGGACGCTTGGTAGTTTTTGGAAACGAGACCAAACGTGTCGCAGAAACGTGCTTCGGCTTGCGCATCGGTGCATGTTGCGGGTAGTATTGGAGGGTGTAGCACGAACAAAAGAAAACCCTATGATACAAGCGCAATGAGACGCACTTCGGTGCGTCAAAATGCTTCGGGAGTGTCTGGCCGCCTGGTGGGGTCCACGGTCTTCAAAGCCGTTGAAGCGTCGTTTACGCGGCGCTTGGTAGGTTCGATTCCTATCCACTCCCGTTAGTTTTTTTAGCGGTTTCTTGCAGGGGGATATAGCAAGCAGTTGTTTATCGCATCGGGGGACTGCTGCAAATGACTAAAGAACCACCGCCTGACTTCGTTCGTGACGGCAACGTGGTCAACGGGCTTCGTAAGCAAAAGGCTACGACGAAAAAAATCGTCAAATCCTCCGCTATTTTTCCCTGCTTGATAACGGGCGGAGGAAGTATTTCGGCAACAGTGACGACCAGCCCTCGGCAATTCTAAAGTACCGACAATGGCTGACTCAGCAGGGTGAGCATACTCTGGCTCTCACAACCGCCAAGGCGACGTTCTGCGAGTTCGACGATGGCCCTGCCGCCGCATTCCGCTGCTCGACGGACATCACCATCAACAAAGATGGAACTGTTGAGGCCGCTAAATGCCAAGCCCATTTCAAAAGCTGCGGATACACCATACTTGACTGTTAAGTGCTCTAGAAGAGAAACTCAACGCCTACCGTAAAGTACCCTTCTTCGGTCTCGGTGCAATGTCGAACGATCGCCCGCCCGTGGAAGCTGACCTCCGGTTCGTGGATCGCGATCCCAATCTCCAGCCCGACATCAAGCGCGTCGTCGCTGCGAAGCCCAGCCCCCTGAAGGCTCAGGTTCTCGCAGGTACCGAGCTGGTGGTTTTCGACGCCGCTCTTGTCTGCCACCCATAGCTCAACCGTGCCCGGGAAGGGCCAGCGAGCGACCTCGCGGCGACAATTTCCCTTGCCGTACGCTTCTTCCTGCCGCTTCTTCAGGAGCGTGGTGATCGCCTTTTCGGTGAGCGGTCTGATCTCGTCAGTAATGGTCATTGGTTCCTCCGTCGTGTCGATGCGAGTTAGCGCTACCGCGCACATCGCTTTCCCCTGATGAAGGTACGATACGACGAGGAAATGCGGCGGCGATACACGAGGAAGGGGTTATCGGTGCTGGCGTGATGCGGTTTTAATCGACGTCGCGACGGACGTACCACATATCGAGCCCTTCTCGCTTCTTCCAGGCGCTTCGCCCAAAAAAGAGAAGCCTCCCGATAACCTTCATCGTCTCCCACCCGCTGTGAGACTTGGTCTTTCGAGCAGAGGACGCAACCGTTTCGCGAAGGATCACGAATCGACCCTGCGTCTTGAGGGCTGTGCTTAGAAAGATTTCTTCACCGACATAGTACTGCTCATCGAAGCCCCCCACCGCTTCAAACGCATCGCGGCGGACGAAGATAAAACAACCCGCAGCCCAGCAGCGTAAACGAGAAACAGTATTCCAGAACCCCAGCAAGAAACGTCCGAAAAACGAGAGTTCTTCGTCTAACCCAACGGTGATGCCGCCGCCGATCGCGCCGTCGTCGAGCGATTGGAGTGCTGCTTGCAATGTTTCGGTCGGTATGACGGTGTCGGCATCGACGAAGATGATCGGGTCGCCGGTCGCGACCTTGGCTCCTTCGTTTCGAGCAGCCGCGATATGACGGCGATCAATCACGACCACCTTCGCGCCTTTCTTGGTGGCGACGGCGGCGGTGGCATCGGTCGAGGCGTCACTGGCGACGATGATCTCGTACTCGCGCCCGGTCGCCTTGGCAGCGACGTGTAGCGCGTCGAGCGTGCGTGGGAGGAGCTTTTCCTCGTTGTGGGCTGGGATGACGAATGAAATCATCAGTTGAGCATACGCCCTCTAGCCCCACTTGCGGAGGACATCCTGATAGGTCACGAAGAGAAAGATCCCAAGGATCAAAAACAGACCGATCATCTGCGTTGCGACCTGGACACGAAGGCTGACGGGTGAGCCTTTGATTTTTTCGATGATTAAGAAGATCATCAGACCGCCGTCTACAATCGGCAGCGGTAGGAAGTTAATCACTGCGAGGTTCGCAGAGAGCATCCCGAGGAAGAAGAGAAACTTGATGAAGTCGTGCTTGGCGACCTTGCTGCCTATGTCGAAAATCCCGAGCGGACCGGACATACTTTCAAGACCGAGATTGCGCGTGAAAATCATGCGCTCAAGCATCGTATAAACCTGAAGGATCATGTAGTAGGTCTTGTGCGCACCGATGCCGACGGCGTCGAGCATACCCTCGCCCTTTAGGAGAAATGTCGATGGGGCAGTGACGACACTTGGTCCATACGCGATGCGACTGACCCACGGATCGACCATGTCAGATGTCACGTCGATTTGAGCGACCTGCCTGGGGGCGAATCGATTCGCGCGGTACTCGATCGTAACGCCCTTTTGCCCTGCGACCTGCTCAAGCGCAACGCGGGTTCCTTTTCGATATCCAACGGGTAGCGTTCGCGTTTCACCGCCTTCGGTAACGTCAACAGCTTCTTTGCCTGCGATACTCAAGATGCGAGACTCGGGGCCTAACCCCAGAACGGTTCGAATGGACGGTGGCACGTCGAAGCTCGCAACGTGGGACTCTCCGGCCACATCTTGATAGGCAAGCTGCACGGTCGTTCCCGCTTTTTCACGAAACGCGTCGATCAACTCGCGCCACTTTGACACATCTTGGTCATCGACAGAAGTGATAAGAGCGCCCGCGGGGATGTTTGCCTTGGCCGCGGGTGTAAGCTGTCCATCGACTCGTTCAACAATCGCACCGACGCGAAGTAGATCATCAGCCACGAGTCTGTAGCTCGCGCCGATGGTCCCTGATTTTTGGGGTGTGACGATCACCTTGGCGACTCGTCCGGAGGCCTTGCGAACCGACATCGGAATACGACTACCGGGTCTGGAACGTATCTCTTTTCGCACAACGTCCGCCGACGGCTTGTCCATATCGCCCATGCGTAGAATGACATCGCCCGCTTGGATCCCCGCCTTGGCTGCGACACCCCCGGCACGAACAGTCTCAACGACTGCGTTGCCATCTTCGCCCGCGAGGATGAGCGACTGAATTGTCGCGGGTCCATTGCGAATCGTCTTGGGACGCACAAACCCCTTGACCATTGAACCGTCGGCGCGGCGGACGCGATAAAAAATGTCTCGCTCGGCGTTGTCGCGAACGGATTGGGAGATGTCCGCCCGACTGGGGAACTGCTTGTCTTCCCAGTTGAGAATGATGTCGCCCTCTTTGATACCGCCGAGGAACGCTCTGCCCGTTGGGTTGATGAATGCGAACTTGGCCATGGGCGTCAAACCCAGCACGCCAATGGTGCGCGGGTCTTTTCCATCGGCGGGATGAATCTCCAAGCGCGGCGGCACTTGAACGAGAACGCGCGTCGGCGGCGCGTCCGGGTTCTTTGGGTCGGGGCGCTCGACGTATATATCGCCCTTTGCGTAGACAAGGTTGGCGAGCATCGTGCTGGCGTTCTCTTTCGTTACTTCCCGCCCACCCATCTCAACCAGAATATCGCCAACGTGCGGGTGGTCCGGTCGGTCCGGGTCGATCTGTGACCCAACCGCTAGGATCTCGCGCGTGACGCCAGCGGCGATTCCGATTCGTTGTCGCTTGATGTCCGCGTTGGAAGCGGGGTCGCGGTATTTGGGAGTAATGTAGAACGGCGGGAGTAGTTCGCCGTCTCGCTCGACGAGGATTTCAATCGGTTCATGGGGTTCTGCCAGCAAGATAGCGTACATGACCTCTTGGAATTCAAGGATGCGCTCCCCGTTGATCTCCTTGATTAAGTCGCCGGGGAGGATGCCCACTTGCTCCGCTGGTGAGTCGGATACGACAATACCGACGCGCGGCGGCGCGGCGTCCATGCCGACCCAAAAGACGATCATGAAGATAAAACACGCGAACAACAGGTTCATCACGACGCCCGCCGACACGATGGCCATGCGGTGTCCGATGGGCTTATTCGGGAAGGAACCGGGGTCGTCCTTGTACTTCAACTCTTCCGATTTGTCGTCGAAGTCCTCCTGCCCGAGCATCTTGACGTATCCACCGAGCGGCAAAATATTGAACGAGTATCGCGTTTCGCCTTTGGTGAAGCCGAATAGCTCGCGACCAAAACCGACGGCGAACCGATCAACGCGAACGCCCGCCCATTTTGCAACGGCGAAATGACCCAGTTCGTGAATGAAGACGATGACCGAAAACCCGCCGAGCATCATCAGGTAAGGCCAAGCCGTTCCCCAGATGCTGGTGATCATCGCCCAGATGTTTCCGATGCCCCCCTGGGCGATCAAGTCTCCGGCGCTGCCTGTGAACGTGGTGCTTGCGATTAGCAGGCTGTGCATTTTGCTACCTCTTGTCGCGCCCATGCGTCCGCTTCGAGCAACTGCTCAAGCGTCGGTTGGGCGATGAAATTGTGTTCTGTTAGTATCTTCTCGGAAAAGCGTGCAATATCGCCAAACGATAAAGCATCGGCACGAAACATTTCTACGGCGACCTCGTTGGCTGCGTTGAAAACCGCCCCGCACGTACCGCCCTTTTCGGCGACCTGGTGACCGAGTCGCAGGGCTGGGAATCTGTCGAGGTCGGGTTTCTCGAAGGTCAGTGTCCCTGCGGCGTACAAGTCCAACCTTGGCGAAGGGCATGCGATGCGGTCTGGATAGGTCAAAGCGTATTGGATCGGCGTGCGCATGTCGGGTGTGCCGAGTTGAGCAATGACCGATCCGTCGCGAAACTCGACCAGCGAATGGACGATCGACTCGGGATGCACGACGACCTCGATTCGGTCAGGATCAATATCAAAAAGCCACCTTGCCTCGACGATCTCGAGCGCTTTGTTCATCATGGTGGCTGAGTCGATCGTGATCTTTGGACCCATGTCCCATGTGGGGTGGCGAAGCGCCTCCTGAACGGTGATCTCTGCCATTGCCTCGGGCGACCACGTTCTAAACGGACCACCGGATGCGGTGAGATAGATTTTTTCGACGTCCTCGCGGTTGCCAGCCTGCATCGCCTGAAAAATGGCGGAGTGCTCGCTATCGACGGGGATGATCTTCGCACCGGTTTCTTGCGCAAGGCCCATCAAGACCGAACCGGCAATAACGAGGGATTCTTTGTTGGCGAGGGCGACGTGCTTTCCAAGTTCTACCGCGCGAATCGTTGCGCCGAGTCCGCCCGTACCGACGACCGCACTGATGATGATGTCAAAATCAACACCGTTGACGAGGTCTACGAGAGCATCGGTACCGGTGAAGCATTTCGTCGGGGTCGGGGAACCTGTGAGTGCATCGTGGAGATCAGCCGCGGCACCTTCATCCGCAATGGCGACCGCTTCGACGTCTAGCCGATTAGCCTGCTCGGCGAGGTCTTTGGCGTTTGACCCTGCCGCGAGGGCCACGACCTGCCAAGATTCGCCCAAAGCATCAATGACGCTGAGCGCATTTCGCCCGATCGACCCCGTTGACCCCAATAGCAAGATGCGTTTTTTCATGTCCGTATGTATCGGGGCTACTGCTGCATTTTTCTGAGACGCCCGGCGGGGCATCATAGGACCAGATCGCCGCCGTTACAACAAAACGAGACGGGCGCGTTACACGCCCGGACCAATTCACACAAATTGCCCGGACCCTGCAGTGAATCTATAATCATCGGCAGAATCGGCGACTTTCGGAGTTGCCCTGGCGGGATGGAACACGGCCCATAACTCGTGCCCTGCGATGCACACGCGTGCGGTTGCAATGGAGACTGCGATGGTGCCGATATTCTTTCAAGGGCACCTGCTGGCGGGACCGGGCATGACTGTCTTGAACATGGTTTGGGTGGAGAACAGGTAACGAATGGGCTGGCAGGATCGAGATTATGCAGCGGGGCCGTCGCGGGGTCGCCCCGCGTGGGGTGGCCGTGGCGGAGGGTCACCTTTTGGCGGAACCGGTGTGCTCGGGGGCGGGAGCATTGTCACCAAATTGATCGCGATCAACGTCGTCGTGTTTGTTCTCTGCAGCTTGGGTGGCGGACAACGAGGTGTGTCGGCGAGCGGGCTTTTTGAGTTCATGGCGCTTCATACTCCCTACGTCACTCATGGCGAGGTGTGGCGTCTCTTCACAGCCCAGTTCTTGCACTGGTCGTTTAGTCATATCCTGATGAACATGATCGGCCTGCACTTTTTGGGGCGGCCGCTCGAACGGGACTGGGGGCCGAAGCGGTTCTTGTGGGTTTACATGATCGCGGGGACGCTGGGGAATCTCTTTTACGTTGCCCTTACGCTGTTTGGATGGTTACCGCTTGAGGGAGTCGCCGCCGGTGCATCGGGGTGCGTCCTTGGGCTGCTTGGTGCTGCTGCGGTACAATATCCTCGTGCCCAGGTTCTCGTTTACTTTTTGTTTCCGGTGAAAATTCGGACGGCGGCGCTGGTGTTTGGCGGCTGGTATGTGTTGAACCTGTTCACCAAAGGGAACAACGCAGGCGGAGACGCGTGTCACCTTGCAGGGATGCTCTTTGGCGCGTGGTACGCGTGGCGCGGGGAAGCGTGGTGGGCGCGGAGCGGGTTTTCGATTCGACTTCCGAAGTTCGCTTCTGGGACGACGACGCGCAAGCCGGTTGGGTTTCAGGAGCAAGTTCAAACTCGGCGAGTAGACGCCATTGAGGTTGATCGAATTTTGAAGAAGGTCTACGACGGCGGGGTGCATAGCCTCAGCGACGTGGAAAAACGCACGCTGCAAGAGGCGACGGATCGACAAAAGCGATCAGGGGCGGGCCGGGTGGATCGCCTGTAGGACCTGCGGTGAATGCCGGGGCGAGCGGTCAGTCGCACGCTCGTGACGGCGAGTTGTCGTCCACGGCGGCAGCGCGACCAATTCCTCAAGAAAACGCCCCCCGCGACGCCGGTTCCAGTGCGATGATTATCGCCCCGTGTGAGAAATCCCGCGAAAATCGGTCTTATGCGCATCGCGTGATGTAGACTGAAGACCGGGTGCGACCCGATACATATCGAGAAGGCTCTAGTCCGTTGACACCGGAACGACCGGGAAGGAGTTAAGAGTATGTCGCTGCCAACAAGCCATTCAGGATCGCCGCTTCCCAAGTATCTGATCAACACCGATACGCGGGCGGTCATCGACGCGATTGAAAGCGTCGGGTTCATCGTTGATATGCGGGTCCCCGCGCCGGGTTCGGTCTCCGTCACCATCACATCCCCCGACGGGCATTCGCGAAACCAGATTGGCCGAAGCGACGATATGGAGAAAGCGCTACGAACGGTTGCGCAACATATCGGGATCGAGTTCGACGAAGAGTAGCCTTCCGCCGCCGCCGATTCTTTCACCTCCCATCGCGCCGTATCCTGCGCCTGCTGTTTCGGATAGTATGCTTTGCATGTCCGAAAAACGTCTCGCAAAACTCATGAAGGGGTCTGCCCTTGCCTCGCAGATACTTGACTCCGCCCGCGAAAAGATTGCGACGATTCGCCAGAAGACAGGCGTTACCCCGTGTCTCGCGACCGTTCTTGTCGGTGATGACGAGTCCTCGGCGGTCTACGTTCGCATGAAGCGCAAGCGGTGCGACGATGTGGGGATGACATCGCTGCTCATAAAACTACCACGTGAAACGACGACCGATACGCTCGTTGCAGAGGTTACGAAGCTTGCGAACGATGCATCGGTCCACGGGATTTTGATCCAGCACCCGGTGCCCCGATCAGTGGATAAGCGGGCTGCGTTTGAAACGATTCCGCTGCTCAAAGACGTTGACGGGGTGACGTCTGAGGCGATGGGTCGGTTGATCTTGGGGATGCCCGCGTTTCCAGCTTGCACGCCCGCCGGGATTATGCGCCTATTGATTGACCACAACGTCGAGTTCGACGGGGCGCATGCGGTGGTCATTGGTCGGAGTCCAATTATTGGGCGACCGATGGCTTCGATGCTGATCAACGTACACGCAACTGTCACGCTGTGTCACTCTCGCACGCGCGATCTTCCCGACATCGTTCGACAGGCGGATATTCTCATCGCAGCCGTCGGCAAGTCGCGATTCGTTCAGGGCGATTGGATCAAAGAAGGCGCAATCGTGGTAGACGCGGGGTACAACGTGGGGAACGTCGGCGATGTTGATTTCGAGGCGGCGATGGAGCGGGCGGGGATGATTACACCGGTCCCCGGCGGGGTTGGGCCGATGACGATTGCAACGCTGATTGAGCAGACGGCGGATGCGGCGGTGGAGCAGCTTGGGATTTCGCTGTAGCACGCAGGCGAGGAAACCC
>JAJRUK010000145.1 GCA_024277835.1 Planctomycetota bacterium
ATCCTGGCATGTGACGAAGCTGAAGTCGACGTCCCCCGGACAGGGGCACTGACTCGAATTCGCGCCGTTGTCGTAGCTGGAGATCACCGTGTTGTCGAAGAACTCCTTGTTGCACGTGCTGATCAGCGCCGTTCCCGCCTTCGTTGGCGTGTAGAAGAACCAAACGTCATCACCACTTGGGGCGGCGGCGTTGTCGCCACACACCTCAGGAGTCGGACCCTCGGTATCTGTCCCAAACAGGTCAAAGAATTGCGAGCCTTCCGTAATGGTCGGAGCAAATTCGCAAAGGTCGTTCCGATCAACTTCGCAGACAAACGGTGAGCACAAGCCCCCAACGGCTGAACAGTCGCCGTCGTTAAGGCACTCAACGCTCGCGTCGTTCGCGCAGAACCCGATCGAACAACTCAACTGGTCAAACAGCCAGTTTCCTGCGGCAGCGTCACAGTCGCCAAAGGACATGTCCACGCAGGGGGCTGCCACGTCGCCAGTACAGCAAGCCCGAATCGCGGGCGGGGGTGACGTAAAGGGCAAGTTCGTCGAAAGCCACATGTCGTTCGGGTCGGCGTCCTCCACCGTGATCAATTCTCCTTGATCCTGATAGAGAAGGCTGTCGCCGTTCTTGTCGCCATCGGCGTCGATCAACCACCAGTCGCAGTTGGGGTCCGGCGCTTCGGTGGTATTGTTGTACACTTGGATCCAGTAAATGGTGTCCGTATCCAACGTTACCAGCGGATTGTTCGCGTCGGGTACAAGTTCCAACTGCTGAATCTGATAGAAGAACCCGAAGTCCGGTTGCGAGTCTTCGGTTTCGTTCTCCGCGACCAGCGTCGCGTACTCTCCCAGAAGTGCTCCCGGCTGGGCACCGTCGTCGGCAAACACGCGAACGGTAAACTCGTCCACGACGCCGCCATCATGGCAACCACTGAAGTCGGTCTGGAGAATGTACGTTCCCTGAACGCAGATGTTGGTCAAGATTCCGGTCTGTCCAACAAGAATGTTGTCCGAGACCTTGATCGGACTGGTCTGTGAGGACACGTCCGAGATTCGAATAAACGTCCCCAAACCATTCTGGGACGTCGCATCCGCCAGGTACTCACAAATCGGACACGGGTTGGGCTGAGACAGGAAGTTCGGGTCGCCGAGGCAACAGTCACCACTGGCCGGACAGCCCGCGCCAGACGTAAGACACTGTGACAGGGTCTCACAGGCGACTCGCAGGTCCTGAGCACAGCGTCCGCCGCGGCACTGGACGTTCGGTGTAAAGATACCGCCGAGATTGTCGCAAACAGCCTTGATCATCGGATCATTGTTGTTGTCCTTGGCGTCCTCACAGACACCCGGAGCAGTACAGCACGAGCCTTCGTCGCAAATACCGGCCGTGCAGATCGGAATCTCACCACCACGCTGCGGACGACCCAACCAGAAGCCGCCTGGAATGGCGTCGCAGTCGAGCTGCGTCATCGGACCCTGACATCCCATGTTAGGAACACAGCAGCCAGCAATCGGGCACGCTTCGACAGTGATGTGCATCTGGTACTGACCGAGATTGCCCGCTAGCTCAGAGAAAATCGGGACGTAGTACGTTCCCGCGGTGAGGTAGGGGTAAGACATCCAAAGGTTGTCCTCGTCGCAGTACGGTGCACCACGCGCGTTCTCTTCCTCGCCCGCGTTGAACGGGTTGGCACCGTTGCCAACAAGCTCATTGCAGTCGGGATCCAACGATATGAACGCCCACTGCGGTTCATGGATCGGCTGGGTGCAGCAAAGATCAACCCGAACCATTGCACAATCATTGATCGTGAATGCCTCCCACCAACCCGGAGAATCAAAGACACCGGTCGCAGGGCCGAAGCACGTATCAGGATCAAGCTCAGTGCTGGTTGCGCTAGAGTTATTACCCGTGATGGTGACCACAACGGCAGGCTGATTCGCCGCCGGAACGGTAATCGCATGAACGATCGCGTCCGCTGGCTGATCCGCACCCGTGTAACAGTACCCATCCGTGCAGTCCGTGTCGTACAAGTTGTCGCCGGTCGGATCAGCAGCGTCTACCACTGTGTCGCCGGGAACCTCGCAACAGTTAGGATCGCAGGTCGTACCGAAACCGCCGAATGTACCGGACAGTCCAGAACAACCAACCTGGTCCTGACCATCAACGCATGTGCCATCCGTGAGACAGCATGAACCAACGCCGCACGTCGCGGATTCGCACACGCCGAAGCTGCACGTTCCCGGGTCGCCGCAAGTATTGGTGAGTCCTGGGCACTCCGCATCGGTCGCGCACTGTGTGCCCGTTTCGCTACAGCGAAGATGCAAACCGCCGCACGTTCCAGCACCACCGCATGTGTCAGTTCCTCCGGAGCAGTCGGCGTCCACTTGGCACGAGATGGCGGTCTCGCTGCAAGTACCGTTAAGCTGTCCGTTCGGAGGATTGCCAGGGCAGCCCGCGTCGTTAACGCAGGAAAGGGTCTGAACGTTGCTACAGAAGGAGCAATCGGTATCCACCGAGCACAGGACGCCGTCGTCGTTGGTACAAAGACCATCGACGCTCGCGCAAAGGCTGTTATTCGGTTGGCACGTTCCGCCAGGACCAGCGTCGCAATCAGCCTGACTGCCGCAGAGCGTGACGCCGTCCCCGCTACAGGTACGACACGGGTTGCCCGCGTTGTCGCCACCTACGCACTCAGCACACGGAATGCCTTCCTGGAAAACTCTGTTCTCACTTGCACAAATCCAAGCAACCTTCGCTTCGCAATCGCTTGTGATGGGATCACAGCAAGCGCCGATGGGTGCTGCAGTCGGATCGCCAGCGATCTCGAATGCCATCGTGCCGACACCAGCAGTGGTGACAGGCAGACCGTTGATGTAGATTGTCGTATCGTCGTTCGTCCCGATCTCACAGGGTCGCCCGGAGGAGAACCACTGGAAGGCGGCATTCGGCGAGAAGTTGTCGGCAACACGGATCACCATACGCCCTGACGGAGGAATTGTCAGAGGCGGATCAAGAACAATCACAACCACGCCCGGGGCACCTGCGCCCAAAGGCGGAACAACGAGATCCTCTACGAAGTTGTTGCTCGCATCGTAGAACTCAAGCGACAAACGGTTGGGAACGAGCATGTTTCCATAGAAACGAACGACGTCCACACCGCGGTGTTGGCCGTCATCAAACGTGTAGTCGTCGCCGACGCTGTTGACCGGGCCGGTAAAGCCGCCGACGGTGACGTCGAACGGGGCGTTTGAAATTGGACCAATCCCGACGGGGCGGGACGGAGGACCGGCAGTTGAGTGGACAAATCCACAGCTGATCTGCGGGCATCCCCAATCATCCGAGACCTGAACAGCAGTGTTGCATCCACCGCAACCACAGGCTTGCCCAGGTTGCTCGCGACCATCATCCCCTGGATACCAAAGCCCGGAGAAGTTGTTGACGCAGGCGTCCAGATTTGAAAACAGGGCGCTGCATTGTTGGAAACCAGCGCCGATGCAACAACGACCGCCGAAGCAAGCTACGCTGCCTCGATCGATGCAGGTACCGTCAGGACACCCAGCGTCACTCCCGCAGGGCAAACCGTTGTTCTCACCGCCGTCGCATTGTTTTTCGATGCAGTCGGCGTTATCACCACAGGGGTTAACGCTAGGCAGACATTGGCCGGTTCCCGCATCGCAGGTCTCGACGCCGTTGCAGCGAATACCATCGTCGCAAATCTCATCACTTGTCGGGCACGTCCCGGCGGCGCAATCAGCATCACTTGTGCAAGTGACCGACGCATCGTCGGTGCAAACGCGAACAGTACAGTCCGCGTGGCAGGGGTCGCAGCGGCCTTCGCGACAAACTTGATCATTGTCGCAAGGGTCGCCAGCGTTCACGCTGTCGGAGTCACAAACGCCAAACAGCTCTGTGCAAAGCTCTTCGCCCGCACAGCACGTCGCAGGAGCGCCGCTTACGCATACGCCAGCCGAGCATGTTTCAGTACCGTTGCAGAGCAGACCGTCGTTGCAACCGCCCGGCTCGCCGTCAGCGACAGGCGTCGAAAGACAGGTGCCGCTTCCCGCGACCCCGCCCAACGGGAACTCGCACGTATCGATCGTGCAAGGGTCTCCGTCAAGACACTCGCTCGCGAACGTGCAGCCAGGAACGCCAGCGGTACTGCCTTCCGGAAGCGGCATCGCTCCGAAAAGTAGCCCAGCCTCACGCATACGCGTTCCCTCGTCGTCGCGGTAGTCCACGACGAACGGGCCGTAGACGTTCTTTCCGGGGATGCCGAGATTACCAATTTGAACGCGCCGCTCCGCTTTGGACAGACCCTCCGAGCTTGCGTCGGCCTTGCTACCTGGTGCCGCAATCGCCGGACTCGAAACGGATCCCTGACTCACCGACTTCTTGAGCGACCGGTTCCCCGTGTCGCGCGATGTCGTCGGTGCCCCCTGGAGTTCGAGCGAAAGCCCAAACACCATTGCACCAATCGCAAAGACTCCGCAAATCGGAGTCCACTGTCGTACCCTACTCCCTGCCATCATCAGTCCTACCTCCAAGTTTGAGAAAGCGTGTCCAATCGCCACGCATCAATACGCAAAACGCATAGCCGCAGCAGAGCTGCCGCTCAAAAGTTCTATCTTCTAGTTGTATCTTCTCCCGACGATCGACCAATCCAAAACGCTGCACCTGATCGCATAAGGCGAACACTTGCAGATCTTAGCCAGCGCGTCCCGGACGAAACCGTTTCGAAGACGCGCGCAACAACCACTCGATCGACGAAACGATATAAGAGCTGGCTCCCACCTTTCGCGAAACCGTGCCGCCACAAGCGCCGGCTAAGCCAACCAATAACCAAGTCGAACCCCAGTGCTCAAGCGCTCGACGAGGCCAACCCACTCGATTTTTGCGAACCCCCCACAGGGCTGGCAACACCTCATCGAGTGGACACGCGGTCCACGCCTAGGCCACTAAAACGCACACTCTGGCTACAGAGGGCGCGCATCCCGGACCGAGTCCGGTAAGCACGCCCGTATTGTAAGCGATTGTATCCGGCAATTGCAAGCGCAACTTCGCCGCGCAGAAAAGAATTTGAGTGAGTTTGGGCATTTCATGCCGGCGTTACAAAGCTAGGAGCGAGGATCGACTAGATGCGAATAGATCAAAATGGGATGTTTAGGTGGTTTCGGAGGTATATGGGACCCTCATTTTCGGTATTGCGTCCGTCGAATAACTCCACCGTCACATTGGTATGAACGACCGGCCCGCTCGCATAAGGTGTATGCGGCGAGTTATCGGTCGTTTTCCAAGGTCAGGCGGCTGGCTTGTACCGACCAGTGAGACTAGCTGAGCGTCTCAAACGCAAACAGCGGTCTTACGTCGGCCATTTCGTCGAGCTTCCAACCCTGCGCGAGAATCTTGTCCGCCGTCGCATCTGAAACAACGCCCGGTGCGAGTCGCTTGAACTTTGCGACGACCTCATCGTCGGTCATCGGGTTTTCGGCATGACCACGCGGGAAGTCGACGCGTTTGTTCGCTGTGGTCCCATCTGCGCAGGTGATCGTGATGTCGTTTGGAATCCCTTTCGGATAGCCCTTGTTGAGTTCGGGGATTTCGACAATCTCGGTCCGGTCAATCAAATCGAGCAAGACGGGGTCGGTCAGGCGCTCAGTCTTAAACGTATCGAGCGTGACATCGCCATCCACAAGGGCAGCCGCACAACAATAGAACATCGAATGATCGGCTGTCTCGCGTGATGTCGGTCGAAGCTTCTCTGGTTCAGACCCGATGATGCTAACCGCGGCCTCGAAGCTGCCGATATGGATTTTTTCGATCTTCTTACCTTCGATCTGCGGGCGAAGTTGGAGGCAAGCATCAATCGCCGACTGCGAATGATACTCCGCAGGCCAAAACTTGATGTACGTCTTGTCGATCATGAAGTCGCCCTCAGTGCCAAGCACGAGGTTCTTCACGCCGGGGATGTTGAGCTGATTCATCAACCCCTTGGGGCCTTCAAAGATTTCGTTGGGGCCAGTGAGTCCTCGACGAGCGAGATCGGCGGCAAACACGCCGTTTCTGGCTGCGTTTGAAAAAGCACACGACTTCCAGTCGGAAATCTGACCCGTTCGCGTCTGTCGCGTGGTAATGTTGCAGACCCCGGCAAGGCCAAGGGCGTGTTCGAGTTGATCCTCCGTTAAGTCCCAAAGAATCCCGGCGGCGAGAGCGCTCGAAAGAGCGCCGTAGGTTACATG
>JAJRUK010000146.1 GCA_024277835.1 Planctomycetota bacterium
CCAACTGGCTTCCGAATGACCGCAAATTCAAGTGCCCGTGTCATGGCAGCGGATACCGCCAAAACGGTGTGAATTTCGAGGGGCCGACCCCGCGACCGTTGGAGCGTTTCAAGGTGATTGTTGTGGACGGGCTTGTGATCGTGGATAAGAGTAAGAAGTTCCAGGCGGAGCTTGGGCAATGGGATATGCCCGGTAGTTTCTTAGCTGTCTAGGCAGCCGTTTTAGCAGGGATCATATTTCGATGGGACGCATCGGTAACTGGATACGCGAAGGTCAGATTTGGGGTAGCGTTTTTCGTCACGGCGTACCGCGCGACAGGCGCACGCGCGCGATGGCGATTCTTAGCAACGTCTTTCTTCATCTTCATCCGGTCGCGGTTCGTAAGAGCGGCATCCGCCTTTCGTTTACGTGGTGCATGGGGGGGCTGACGTTCTTCCTGTTCCTTGTGGAGATTGTGACGGGCGTGCTGCTGATGTTCTACTACCGTCCGGTGGTGGAGTACGCGTATTTTGATATTCAAGGGTTGCGAGCTCACGTGACGCTCGGTTTGCTTCGCGAGATGCATCGGTGGGGTGCCCACGCGATGATTATCACGATCTGGTTGCACATGCTGCGCGTGTTCTTAACGGGTAGTTATAAACCTCCGCGCGAGTTTAACTGGAGCATTGGCGTGATTCTGTTGGTGCTGACGCTGTTGCTTTCTTTTACGGGCTATCTGCTTCCGTGGGATCAGCTTGCGATGTGGGCGATTACGGTTGGGTCGAACATGGCCCGGGCCACGCCTCTTGCCGGATCTGAGGGGCCGCTGACGTCTTTCCTACAGATAGGCGGTGTGCCACTTGTTCACGCGGGCGACGACGCGCGGTTTGGATTGTTAGCGGGCACGTTTGTGGGGCCGAACGCGTTGCTTCGGTTCTACGTCTTGCACTGCGTGTTTATCCCGGTGGTGGTGACGGTACTTCTTGCGGTTCACTTCTGGCGAATTCGCAAGGACGGCGGTATTAGCGGGCCGCTGTAAGGCTGGCGCATGAACGAATCGCGGCGCGGGCGACACGATTTCCGGTAGGGCGAACGGATTCTGAACGAATACGACTTTGGTTTCGGCGACAGGGACTATGACAGAGTTACTTGCATCTGGATCGGGATCATCGGCCATCAAAGAGCTTATTAATAAGCTCTGCGAGCCGCATTGGTTCTTGATTATTTCGGTTGTCCTGTTCTTCGTTTTCTTGATCGGGTATCGAACGTTTACCAAACCCGCGATCGCAGGAACGATTGGCGCGTTGTCCACGCTCGCATTTCTTGCGAGTTGTACCGACCCGAACTTTGTCAAGATCATCCAGAAAGCGGACAACGTCCCGATCGTCATGATGATGATGAGCGTTTCGTTCTTTCTTTGGCTCGCCTTCCGGCAGGCGGCGGTCAACGACGAACGCATGGAAAAGGGCGAGCCGCTCCTTGAGGCGGGTGCGGACGACAAGGTACTCGTCTGGCCTGACCTTGTTTATATCGAACTGATCTGTCTTGTGCTTTTTACGGCGTTTCTGGTTGTCTGGACGGTCGTGCTTCGCGCTCCGCTGGAGCAACCCGCCGATCCGAACGTCGCACCGAACCCCGCCAAAGCGCCGTGGTATTTCCTTGGTCTTCAGGAGATGCTGGTGTACTTCGATCCGTGGCTGGCGGGCGTGGTGCTTCCGGGTTTGATCATTGTAGGGTTGATCGCGATTCCGTACATCGACACGAATCCGCGGGGCAACGGGTATTACACATTCAAGGAGAGGCCCTTTGCGATCACGACGTTTCTGTTTGGGTTTGTGATTCTGTGGGTGGTCTTGATTATCTTTGGTACGTTTCTGCGAGGTCCGAACTGGAACTTCTTCGGTCCGTTTGAATACTGGGACCTTCACCGTCCGATGGCGCTTCTCAACACCGAGTTCCACGACATCGTCTGGATCGGGATGCTTGGCAAGGCTCTTCCGACGGAGGATTGGTGGTTTATCCCTGGTTATCTGATTCGAGAACTGCCTGGAATCCTCGTGGTGGGGGCGTACTTTGTGATTGGTCCGCTCGCCTTGTATGCGCTTTTCTTTCGCAAGATTTACCGGCAGATCGGGTTTATTCGTTACAACGTGATGGTGATGCTTCTCTTGGTGATGATGCTCATGCCCATCAAGATGGCGCTTCGCTGGACGCTGAATCTGCACTATGTCGTTGGTATCACAGAGTGGTTCCTGAACGTTTAGAGTTGGACCTTTGCTTGCGGGGCGGATTCGCTTCCCAAGCGTGAGTAGGATGCAAGCAACATGCCGGTTCCTGAAGAACGGCTTTATAATCCAGGTCGATTGAACCGGTGGTTCGCCATCAGTAGCGTTCTCATGATGGTTTCGTCGATTTGGTTCGTCTATGTCGACTACGAGCGGCCTTGGCGCGGTTTTCAAGATGAGTACTTCCTTGGGAAAGCTGCGCTGGCGCATCTGGACTACCTCAGCGCGATCACGCAAGATAAAGAAGAGGTAATCGCCAAGGCGGAAGCGGAGCTCGCTTCCGCGAAAGAGCTTCTTGAGCTAACCGCGGCTTCGAGGCTCGCTACGCTGAAGGGCGAGTATGCCCATGCTGACCTTGAGTTCAAAAAGGCCAACGCTCCGTTTAGTCGCACCGAGCAGGTGCTTGAAGTCACGAAGGATTCGTATGAGCGCGAGCTAGGCGCCCACGGTCCCGATCACGCGAAGACGATCGCCGCGCACGAGCAGTTCCAAAAAGAGGAAGACGCCCTCGAGGCGATGCGCAAGGATAAAGAGAATTGGGAAGACGAGAAGAGGCGGATCGAGCGGGAACTCCGGGCGATTCAGGATCCGGTGCGTGTTGCCGAGAAAAAACTGACGGACTTGAAGCAGGTCGCCATCGACGCGATGGCCAAGGATCGCGATTATCGCGGACTGCTCGACAAGCCGATCTTGGGAGATCTTCCGGTCGTTAGTACGATCATCAACTTTCCTCTCGTCGATTTCACTGCTCCCAAGAACACGCCGGGGCGTCACCAGATCAATCAGCTTGTATTGCCCGAGGTTCGTCAGCGACTGAATTATCTTGAGACGTACACGACGGACAGGTGTACGACGTGTCATATTGCCATTGACGATCCGGAATTCTCCAAGGACCGGCTCGCGCGAAAACTCGAACGATCCCTCCCGGGGATTAACGAAGCCCTTCAACGCATGGGCGAGCAGCCAATGTCTCCGCCGATCGTGGCCGGGCTTAAGTTGCCGGAGGGGCCGGTGACGGATCATTGGGATGAGCTATCGCGTGAACAACAAGGCACGTACTTCGAGTCACTCCTGGATAAGGTTAACAGTTATCTGACGCGAAGCGGTCGCAAGGCCATCGAGCTGGGGCAGCCCGTTCTCGCGCATCCCGATCTGGATTTCTACGTCGATATCGACTCGCCTCACCCAATGGTCAAGATGGGTTGCACGGTTTGCCACGAGGGGAACCCGCAAGAGACGGACTTTGTTCAGGCGGCTCATTCGCCTCCGACGCACGAGCTTGAGGAGCAGTGGGCGGATGAGTACTACTTGTACGCCCTCGGTGTTCCGAATGTGACGTTCGACACGATCGACCATTATTGGGATCGTCCGATGCGCCTTCCGCAGCATACCGAGGCTGGCTGCTCGAAGTGTCACACGAAGATTGCGGACATCGCTCGTTTTCGCGGCGACCGCAAGGGCCAGCGGGTGAACCTCGGTCAGCACTTGTTCCGAGAGGTCGGGTGCATTAACTGTCACAATGTCGATGACCTGAAAGGCTCGCGAAGGGTTGGACCGGAGTTGACCAATGTTGCGTCGAAGCTGACGCCTGCGTTCGTGCAGCAGTGGGCGTGGGCTCCGCAGAGGTTCCGTCCGTCAACGCGCATGCCTCACTTTTTCATGCAGGAAAACAACCGGGAGCAGAGCGCCAACGAAGTCGATCCACAGCCAACGCTTCGCACGCAGACGGAAGTCGCAGCAATCAGTCAGTATCTTTTCGCGGTATCCAAGGAATGGGAACCCATCGCGATCCCTGATGGTGTTATGGGGGACACGGAGCGCGGTCGGGAGTTATTCAAGAAAACGGGCTGTCTTGCCTGCCACTCGAATGTGGCAGAGTTTGGGGAGAAGTGGATTACTGAGGATCTCGTTCAGCGAGAGGGGATCAGCGACGAGACGGCGCTCTATCGGTTCAAGGGCATGACAAGCGAGCAGCGTGTTCGCTATGCGATGGATCATTTTTCGACGCAGCTTGATACGTTCTTCTATCCCGACACCGTGCGGTTCGATCCGGACGCCGACTACAACGCGCCTGCGTTCAGTCGTTTCGCTCCAGAGCTGACCGGTATCGGGTCCAAGGTGAATGTCGAATGGTTGTATTCCTGGCTGATGGAGCCAACGCACTATTCTCCAGAGACGAAGATGCCAAGCCTGCGTCTTACTCCGCAGGAGGCAGTGGACTTGGTCGTCTACCTGATGTCGCTGACGAACGACGAGTTTGAGCAGAAAGAGTTCTCCACCGAGGGCGAAGCGGCGACGATGGCGGATGATTTGATGTTCATGCTGTTGGCCTCTCAGCGCAGTGAGCGGCGAAGTCACGCGGTCATGCGCGATGAAGGTGGTGAGCTGACGGACTCGCTGGTTGCGCTTCTGAAAGAGTCGGAGGCGATCGGCGAGAAGCGTGCCAAGTCGCTCGTCGGGGCGATGTCCTTGCAGGATAAGAAGCTCACCTATCTCGGTAGCAAGATGATTGGCCACTATGGTTGCTACGCTTGCCACAAGATTCCCGGTTTTGAAACGACAAGCCCGCCGGGTACGGACCTGTCCAAATGGGCGGAGAGGCCTATCGCTCAGCTTGACTTCGCGTTTTACGATCATGCGTTCCATGGGATGCGAGAGGAGAAAGAAGAGGTATTCTCCTACATCTATCCGCGCGACGCGGACGAGCTGAATCATAACTCGCCGATCGACGATCGCGCAAAAGAGCAGATTACCCATACGCACGCAGCATTTGCAAAGCACAAGATGCTGAATCCGCGCATCTGGGATCGCGAGAAGATCAAGAAGCCTTACGACAAGCTCAAGATGCCCAACTTCTACTTCTCGGAAGAAGAAGCGGAGGCGTTGACGACGTACCTGCTCTCACGGATTCCGCCGCGCGTTACGGATGCGCTAGCGGTCGATTACGAGGGCGATCCGATGGGGCCAATTGCGGAGGGACGACTTCTCACGCGAGAGCTAAACTGCGTCGGTTGTCATCAGATCGAAGACAACGCTCCGATGATCCAGCAGTATTTTCGGAGAGAGGTTTCTGGAAGCTTGGTGTTCGATGTTTCAAACGCGCCGCCACTATTGTGGGGCGAGGGCGCAAAGGTACAGCCCAGCTGGTTCCATAGGTTTCTTGGTCAGGTCGAGCCTCTTCGTCCCTGGCTACAAGTTCGCATGCCTAGTTTCAACCTGACGAGCGAGCAAAGTACGACGCTTGTCGAGTATTTTGCGGCGCTGAATCAGGATGAGTCTCGTACGATCAAGGAGTGGATCGCGCCGATTGAAGAGTATCGTGCAACAGCGGGCGACGACGCTCCGTGGTACGAGCAGGAACAGCTTGAGGTTCAAACTGAAGAGCTTCGGCGATTTGGCATCGAACGGAAGCTTCTGAGACCAGCGAGCGTTGATCCTCATGAAAATTCGGGGAGTCGTCTTGCCAGAGCGCATGCTCAACTGCTGGAGAGAACCGAGTTCCTCCAAGGGTTGTATGATGTTCAATACCCATTCGTTGAACCGCCAGCTCCACTGTCGCCGCCAGACCGTTACGCGCGCGGTGAGCGTCTGTTTACGGACATGGGCTGTCTGAAGTGTCATGTGCTGGGTGATATGCTTCCCGGGCCAGCGAAGACGACGGACGATTTCGTCCAGATGTACAGGCTCGACGGCGTTCGTGGCGTTGGCGACGACGCGGTCGCGATCTTGAATGGCAAACCGTTCCCAGTCGGCGCTGTCATCGACGGGCATACGATCGTTTCGGCGACCGCGGACCAGACCGGGGATGGCGATACGATCGCGATCGTCGAAGGTCCGAATGCGACTGGGGAGACCGAGCGAATCATGCTTGTGACCCCGACCGCCCCGAACCTCGGTCTTACGCAACAGCGGTTACAGCGGAAGTGGGTTCACGCGTGGATGCTTGGGCCGCGGTTCATTCAGCCAGGGACGAAAATGCCGCTGAATTTCGCTGACGGTATTAGTCCGTACCTCGGCGATGATCGCCACCCCGGCACGAGCGAGGACCACATTAATCTCTTAGTTGATTATTTGTACGACGCGGGTGCGAAGAATGTTAGAGCGCCGCTGCTAAAAATCGTCGCACCGAGCGAGGATGAGGGCTTTGATGAGGACGGTGGGGACTTTGATGATGAAGGATTCGACGACTAATCCGTGGACGCCGACGTCGGGCGCAAGTCAGTGTGGTGGTTCGACCCGCGCGTAGTCGCGGGTTGTGAATAGCGATATGATAACATTAGGGTTGCAAAGGGGCGTACAATCGCATACAAACCCGCGACGGCAACCGGTAGGTCAAACAAGATCGAGCGAAGGAGTCAGAACGATGAACCGAACAACAACATTGGTAGCAACACTCGTAGCGGGGCTATTTCTGAGCGCATCCGCGAATGGTGACGGCGGCGTCATTAAAGGGAAGATCATCTTCAAGGGCGACGTCGCTAAGTACAAGCGATCTGTCCTCAATACGGCGAAAGACCCGAACTGCAAGAAGGCCAAGGCGAAGATTGGTAGCTACGATGTCATCGTCAACAAAAAGACAGACCCGATGACGGTTCGCAATGTCATTGTGTCGATTAAGGATGGTCTTGGCAGTCAGACGTTCAAGGCACCTTCGACGCCGGTCAAGATTACGCAAAAAGGCTGCGAGTACACGCCGCACATCATTACCATGATGGAAGGGCAGGGGCTTCAGATTCTCAACGGTGACGATACGAATCACAACATTCACTTCCTGCCCAAGAAGAATGAAGAACTGAACTTTTCACAGCCCAAGAAGGATCTCACGACGGGGAAAACCATAAAACTGGATTCGGAAGCCCCGTTCAAGGTCAAGTGCGACGTTCACCCGTGGATGGGCGCGTACATCGCGGTTTTCACGCATCCCTTCTTCTCTACCACGAGCAAGGATGGGACTTTTGAAATCAAGGGCGTTCCAGCTGGCAAGTACACCGTTGAGGCGTGGCATGAGACGTTCGGGACCATGACGATGCAAGTTGAAGTCGCTTCCGGCGCAACCGTCGAGAAAGACTTCACGTACGATAAGAACTAAGGCCCTGTCCTAAGAACGAGTGTGGCTCGGGCTTGCCGCCAGTGCGAACATCGGCGAGATGTCCGCTCCACAAAGTATCAGGATAGGTGTCTGGGCCAGATGGGTCGGTTCGCTTACTCCCAATTTGTTCGAGGGCCGGGAGAAGCAGGTGCAAATAGAAGGCCGAATTGCGCCGCGTGCAACGACACGGATCGTTGACGCAACCGTTGGTGCCTTGCATTTCTTGCAGGGATCAGCGGGGACGCATGGGTTTTGGGCATCGGTCCGCCAAGAGAAAGGCGCGATCGGTTCCGAGGGCGCGCTCGCTATGCGCAGCGCGAGGAGAGAGTCTAGTGAAAATATTGCGATGGTGCGCACCAGTCTTGGTAGCACTGGCGATCGTCTGGATGGCAGACGCGTCTCCAGCGCTCGCTCAGGCTGATGCTCCAGACATTTCAGACGTTCAGATCGACGGCGAGTACGGACAGTTCCCAACGTACATGCCCCCAGATGTATCCAAGCATGGTTACCACGTTGATGACCTTATCAACATTCTGCATGTCTTTATGATTCTGCTCTTCGTTGGGTGGGGGATCTTTTTCGTCTGGTGTCTGATGAAGTTTCGGGCGCGTCCGGGGCACACGGCGGATTACAAGCTTGTCAAGGCGAAAGCCCCGAAGTATCTGGAGGTCGCTGTTGCGCTGTTCGAGGCGTTTCTTCTAGTGGGGTTGTCGATGCCGGTATGGGCTCGCGTGAAAGACGAGCTACCCACCGAGGCAGACAATCCAATTCACGTTCGTGTTGTGGCTGAGCAGTTTGCGTGGAACTTCCACTATCCGGGCAAAGATGGGCTCTTTGGTCGGGTTGCACCAGAGTTCCTTAACTCTGCGACAAATGTTCTGGGGCTTGATCCGTCGGACCCCAACGGCAACGATGACTTTGTTTCCGGCGAGATGCACCTTCCGGTCGATCGTCCGGTGATTACGCAAATCACGTCCAAAGATGTGATTCATAGTTTTGCGATCCCGGTGATGCGGGTAAAGCAGGACGCGGTTCCGGGCATGCGGATTTCCGTCTGGTTTCATCCGGTCAAGACCGGGACGTATGAGATCGCATGTGCGCAGCTTTGCGGCAACAACCACTATTCGATGCGGGCTATTCTAAGGCTCGAATCGCAGAGCGAATACGATGCATGGGTTGAGGAGATGGCCAAGGGGCCTGCTGAGTTCGACGAGGATGATCTGTAATGAGTGATCACGACCATAGTCACGATCAGGGTTTTCTCCGCAAGTACGTCTTCTCGATCGACCATAAGGTGATCGGGGTTCAGTACGCGGTGACGGCGCTGGTTTTTCTGTTCTTTGGCTTTTGCCTGATGATGATGATGCGGTGGCAGCTAGCCTACCCCGGTCAATCCATGCCAGTCTTAGGCGAGTTGCTTCCGAGTCTGTTTGGCAAGGAATGGGCTGAGACGAACATGGGCGGCGGCGTGATGTCGCCGGACCTGTACAACTCGCTGGGTGCGATGCACGGGACGATCATGATCTTCCTTGGCGTTGTTCCGTTGATCGTTGGCGGTTTCGGCAATTATGTGATGCCGCTTCAGATTGGTGCCCCGGACATGTCGTTTCCCAAGCTCAACATGATGAGCTACTGGGTGTACTTCATGGGCGGGATGATCATGCTCGCCAGCTTTTTTGCTCCGGGCGGTGCGGCGAACTCTGGTTGGACGTCGTATGCTCCGCTTTCGGTGACGGCGACGCAGGGGCAGACGTGGTGGCTTGTCGGGATGATCTTCCTGATTACGTCGTCGCTGCTTGGTTCGGTCAACTTTATCGTGACGATTTTCCATCTGCGGGCGAAGGGCATGACGATGTTTCGCATGCCGTTCTTCGTGTGGGCACAGCTCGTAACGGCGTTTCTTCTGCTACTGGCGTTTCCGCCGCTTGAGGCGGCTGGGGCGCTTCAGTTGATGGACCGGGTCGCGGGGACGAGCTTCTTCATGCCGCAAGGGCTTGTTGTTAGCGGTGTTGTTCAGGAATACGCGGGCGGCGGAAGTCCGCTGCTTTGGCAGCATCTGTTTTGGTTCCTGGCCCATCCGGAGGTGTACGTTCTGATTCTCCCGGCGTTTGGGATCATTACCGAGATTATCGCAGCCAACACTCGAAAACCAATCTGGGGCTATCGCACGATGGTCTACTCGGTCGTCTTCCTTGGGTTTACCTCGTTTATCGTCTGGGCGCATCACATGTTCATTACGGGCATGGGGACTTCGATTAGCGCATTTTTCGCGACCACGACGATGATTATCTCGATCCCGTCTGTGATCCTGCTGACATGTTTGTTGATTACGCTTTACCGAGGATCGATCCGCTTCAACACAGCCATGCTGTTTGCATTATCGTTTCTGCCGATGTTTGCGATTGGTGGGTTGACGGGTCTTCCGTTAGGACTGCCCGCGTCGGACATCGCGCTGCATGATACGTATTACATCATTGGCCACTTCCATTATGTGGTTGCTCCAGGGACGATTTTCGCAGCCTTCGCGGGCGTGTACTTCTGGTTCCCGAAAGTGACGGGCCGCATGATGAGCGAGACGCTCGGGAAGCTTCATTGGATCACGTCGCTGATTGCGATCAACGTCGTTTTCATGCCGATGTTTTTCCAGGGGCTAGCGGGTATCTCGCGACGTCTTTATGACCAGAGGCTTTATTCCTGGGGCGACGCGATGCAGGGGTGGACGGTCGTTTCCTCGTGGGGAGCTTGGGCACTTGGTCTGGCGCAGATCTTCTTTATTCTGAACTTCTTCCTGAGCATCAAGTTCGGCAGAAAAGCCTCGGCGAATCCGTGGGACGCGACGACGCTGGAGTGGAGTGCTCCCTCGCCGCCGCCGCATGGCAACTTTGCAAAGGTTCCGACCGTACACCGCGAACCCTACGAGTACAGCGTTCCAGGTATGTCGAAGGATTACTTCCCTCAAAACGTTTCGGAGGCATAACGACGTGTCAGCAGGCGTATTACCCTATACCGTTGAACCCCATCCCGTCACCGGTCTCTACAGCGGCAAGCTGGGGACGTGGTTGTTCTTGGCTTCGGAGGTCATGCTTTTCGGCG
Source organism: Planctomycetota bacterium (assembly GCA_024277835.1). Classification (GTDB taxonomy): domain Bacteria; phylum Planctomycetota; class Phycisphaerae; order UBA1845; family UBA1845; genus JAJRUK01. The sequence goes on from JAJRUK010000146.1 coordinate 10,447, forward strand.
GTCTCTTCTCTGCGTATATCTTGTTGCGTGTTGGTGCGCCAGAAGGAACGTGGCCAACGCACGAAGAGGCGCATCTGAGCTGGAAGATTGGGGGATTCAACACGCTCCTGCTCATCATTTCGTCCGTGACGATGGTGATGGCGTGGGCGAATCTGAAGATGAACAACTTCCCCAAGGCGCGGATGTACTTGATCGTTACGGTCATCCTCGCGTCACTGTTTCTGACGCTAAAAATATCGCTTGAGTACTATCCCCACTGGCATGACGGGTTGAAACCGTCGACAAACGTGTTCTTCGGTTTGTATTACACCCTCACGGCTTTGCATGGGCTTCATATTTTCGGCGGTATTGTAGTGATGCTGTATTTCATCGGCCCCGGTGCGGGTCTTTGGAAGACCAACCCGGAGTATTACACGAATCGGATCGAGTGTACGGGGTTGTACTGGCACTTTGTCGATCTGGTTTGGATTTTCCTCTTCCCGATCCTATACTTGATGAACTAGGAGCGAACGATGGCTGGCTCAGACGCAGATATTAGCAAACATGTAAAAATGTACCTCGGCGTGTTTGCCGCGTTGTTTCTTTGTACGATTCTGACGGTGGCAGTGTCCACGGTCCACTTGGGACACACGAACAACGTCATCGTAGCGCTCGTGATTGCCAGTTTCAAGGCGTCGCTGGTCGCGTTGATCTTCATGCATCTCAAGTGGGAAAGCTCGAAGATCATTTGGATCACCCTCGGGTTATGTGCGATCGCGTTTTCTATCTTGATGATTGTTCCCATGCTCACGGCGAACGGGTTCCCGGCGAGCACCGTATTTAGTACATGGGGATAGGTACTGGTCTTCGTTTGGCGAAGGGAGGTCCGCTGTTATGTCGCTGAAAGCCTTTCATATTCTCTTTGTCGCCGTCTGCGTGCTGTTTTCGCTCGGGTTTGCTTACTGGGCGATCACGGAATATCGCACGACGCACGAATCGGCACTGCTTGTCTGCGGAATTTTTTCGCTTGCATCCGGCGCTGGGATGATCGTCTACGGGCGTTGGTTTCTCCACAAGCTTCGCGGAGTAAGTTACCTGTGACCCGACTGCGAACACTATTGCTGGTTGCGATTGCAGCACTGCTTCTTGCGCAATCGAAGGTGAGTGCTTGTGCTGTCTGCTTTGGCGATCCTGATTCCAAGCTTACCAAGGGCGCGTTCGCAGGCGTTCTCGTTCTTTTCGGGATCATTGCCACGGTTCTTGCGGGGCTGGTTGGTACCGGCTTTTACTGGAGCAAGCGTAGTCGCATGCTCGCCGACCTCGACTCCCAAGACCCTCACTAGCGACCGTTGATCGCGATGGCAAACCCCTCTTCAGTCGCAAAAACAAGTGCGAAGTTTAGCCAGGCGACCTTTGTCGTGGCGATCTTGACCGCTTGTGCGATCCTACCGTTGATCCTTGTTGGTGCTGGTGTCACTACGACCGATGCAGGGATGGCCTACCCCGATTGGCCAACGTCAGACGGGCATTTACTCAACCCGCAGGGTTGGACCGAATCGTCACCCACCCTCTTCGAGCATGGCCACCGGCTGATCGGCTGGGTTGTCGGGATGCTTGCTATCGCGCTGGCGATCCTCTGCTGGAAACGTCGCGGACTCTGCCGTGTGGTTGGCCTGGGAACGCTTCTAGCGATTGTGGTTCAGGGCACGCTTGGCGGGTTCCGGGTCACTGAGATATCGACGACATTTGCGATGATTCACGGCATGTGGGGACAGGTTTGCTTTTGCCTCGCGTGTACCGCAGCCCTTGTTACGTCCCGGTCTTGGATCAACGGAGCTGGGCGGATACAGGCCCGCTCGTTGCGATTCTTCAGGCGAGGTTGCGTGCTGGCGCTGGTTTCGGTCGTTATTCAGCTTGGTCTCGGGGCGACGTATCGCCATTTCGACTCGGGTCACGCACTCATTGGGCATGTGCTCTGGGCGGTGTGGCTGGTGTTGATCTTGGGATGGGCGGCGTTCTGGATGCTCGGAGAGTACCCGCGTGACGCGATTCTTGGCAAACTTGGCCGTGCTCTGGGAGTGCTTCTAATCACGCAGCTACTTCTGGGCGGTGGGGCGTTTATCGTCGTCGTTATGGGTGGCGCGTGGTCGCCGTTTCTCATGTGGGCGGTTCCTTCGGCTCACGTCTTGGTCGGGGCTGCGATTCTTGCCTGCATGGTCATGACGACGTTTAGCAGCTATCATCTGCTCTGCGAGGCCCCCGAACACCAAGACGCGGGCGTGGCGACATCGAGTACGGCGACAGCATCATGAGTGACGCGATAGAATTGACCAGCCCACGACCCTCACTTGCGGTATCTGCGCGCTTCCTGACTTATGTGGAACTGATGAAACCGCGGATCGGGTCGCTCGTACTGGTGGCGACCGGGGTCGGGTTTTATCTCGCGCTTCCCGCCGGTGCCTGGAATCTCGCAGCCGCGACAACACTTTTTCATGCGATCGTCGCGACGGCGCTTGTCGCTGGTGGTGCGAATGCTCTGAATCAGGTTCTCGAAGCTGATCTCGATGCACTTATGGACCGAACCAAGAATCGCCCGATCCCTTCCGGTCGGATGCGATCTTCCGAGGCGCTCTGGTTCGGCGTGCTCAGTGGGTTCGCGGGGACGGTGTACATGGCGCTGTTGGTCAACACGCTCGCTGCGGGCTTACTTGCGTTTACGTTTGTGTCATACGTGTTTGTCTATACGCCGCTCAAAACGCGTACGTCGATGTGCGTGATTATTGGTGCGATTCCAGGCGCGCTTCCTCCTGTCATCGGGTGGGCTGCGGGGGCGGGTTCGATTTCGATCGGAGCGTTGCTTCTGTTTGGGATCGTCTTTTTCTGGCAGCTACCGCATTTCGCGGCGATCGCGTGGCAGTATCGCGACGACTACGCTCGCGGCGGATACCCGATGATTTCCGTGATTGACCCGGACGGTCAGCGGACGCGCATTCATGTCGTCACGCACACCGTCGGTCTGATCGCAATGAGCATTTTTCCGGCGCTCGGGGGTATCTCCGGCGTTTGGTATGGTTTTTCTGCGATGCTCTTGGGTATTGCCTTCTTGATCAGCGGTGTCGCGTTTGTGGGTCGCCTGACGAAAGAGTCGGCTCGTTTTCACGTGCTCGCCTCGATCGCGTATCTGCCTCTTCTTCTTTCGATCATGATCGTCGATAAAACGGCGATCGGGTAATCCGGCGGTTGCTTTGCCAGAAGACACGAATCCCATCATCGAGATAACGTCGCTCACGCATCGATCCGGCGATCGCACCGCGCTGGACAATGTCTCGTTGGGCGTGGAACGCGGGTCGATCGTTGCGCTACTCGGCCCAAACGGCGGCGGTAAGACGACGCTTTTTAAGATACTCACGACGTTACTGACGCCGACGTCCGGTGCGGCCAGTGTTGGTGGGTGCGACGTTGTTCTCAATCAAGCCGACGTTCGTCGACGAATCGGTATCGTCTTTCAGTACCCCAGCTTGGACAAGACGCTTTCGGTTGCGGAAAACCTCACTTGCCAGGGACACTTGTATGGCTTGCGCGGTTCTAATCTTCGCCAGCGAATCGCCAGCTCGCTGGATCGCTTCGGATTGACCGACCGCGCTCGCGACCGGGTTGCGACACTATCGGGCGGGCTTCAACGTCGCGTTGAGCTTGCTAAATCGCTTTTGCATCAACCAGAGGTTTTGATCCTCGACGAGCCAAGCACAGGTCTTGATCCGGGCGCTCGCGCTACGCTGATGGATCAGCTCACGGAGCTTCGCGATCAGGATTCTGTGACCTCTCTTCTGACAACGCATCTTATGGACGAAGCCGATCGTTGCGATCGTGTGGCAGTGCTGGATCTGGGAAAACTCGTCGCGAACGACACTCCTGACGCTTTGAAAAGCAGAATCGGCGGCGACGTTCTGACGATTCAGACGAAATCGCCCGGCGAGCTTGCAAAGCGGGCCGAGGAGAAGTTTGGAGTGAAGGCCGTGGTGATCGATGGGGTCGTCCACATTGAGCGAGAGAAGGGGCACGAGTTCGTGCCGGATATCATCGAGGCGTTTCCAGGCGAGATCGACAGCGTGACGGTGGGGCGACCCACGCTCGACGACGTTTTTCTTCAGCTAACCGGTCACGCGCTGGGCGACGAGTCCCAAGAAGGCGACAAAGGGGAATCGCGATGAGTTCTGTACCCACGCAGAGTTGGGTCATGCCCGCCGTCGCGCTCTGGCAGCGAGAGGTTCAGCGATTTTTGCGTCAGCGCAGTCGCGTCGTGGGGGCGCTCGCCACGCCGGTTGTTTTCTGGGTGCTTGTGGGGTCGGGTTTTGGTCGATCGTTTCGCGGCGGCGATGCGAGCGAGATGAACTACCTCGAATACGCCTATCCCGGCACGATCGCGATGATCCTGCTTTTCACCGCCATCTTTTCGACGATCTCGATCATCGAAGACCGGCGGGAAGGGTTCTTGCAGGCGGTTGTGGCTGCCCCCGTGCATCGCTCCGCGATCGCCTTCGGGAAAATCATGGGCAGCACGACGCTGGCGGTTTTCCAGGCGGTGCTTTTTCTTTGCTTAGCGCCGCTTGCGGGTGTGCCGATCTCATTTTTTCCAGTGTTGGCGATGGTTGGGGCGTGCGTCATCGTCGCCATCGGACTGAGCGGACTTGGCGTGATGATCGCCTGGCCAATGGAGTCGACGCAGGGGTTTCATGCGATCATGAACCTGTTTCTACTTCCGATGTGGTTGCTGTCGGGGGCGCTGTTTCCGTCGAGCGGCGCATCGCCGTGGCTCGGTTGGGTGATGGCCCTGAATCCGCTAACCTACGGCGTGTCGGCGATTCGCGGGACGCTTTACTACGGACAGGAAGGGGCGCTTGCGGGTGGGCCATCGCTGGTTACGGCGCTGCTGGTGAGTATCGCGTTCGCGTTCGCGATGACGGTTGCCGCGACGATGATCGTTGGAAGAAAACGATAATGACGACGAATGAAACTACCGCAGGTACGCAAGAACACGCCGGGCCAGGAATGCCCTCGCCGGTCCGAACGCTGCTGATCGCCGGTTTTGCGCTGATCGTGATCTGCGGCGGCGTCTTGATGATGGACTCGAAGAACGCTCCGCCGCCCATGCGGCTTGATGCTCCGTCAACGCTGCCTGTCATTGCCCAAGCCCCCGAATTCTCTCTGACTGAGCGATCGGGGAACACAATCACCCGAGGGGACTTACTCGGTAGCGTGTGGGTCGTGGATTTCATTTTCACACGATGTGCAGGCCCTTGTCCAAAGCTCAATGCCAAGTTTCGGTCGATGCAGCGTGATCTTGACGGTCGCGATGGCGTCAAATTGGTGTCGATTTGCCTCGATCCCACAAACGACACGCCAGCCGCCCTCGCGACCTACGCCAAGAGGTTCAGCGCCGACCCCGACAAATGGTGGTTCCTCACCGGGAAGCGCGAGAAGGATGTGCATGAACTCGTCGGAAAAGGCTTCCTGCAAAGCGTCGTTCCCGCGTCCGGCGATGAGCCGCTTATGCACAGCACCTACATGATGGTCATCGACAGCGAGGGGCGTATTCGCTCCGCGTATAATGGTCTGGACGCTGGCGCGCGCGATCGGATCATGGCCGACATCGATGCACTGCTTGCCGAAAAGCGTGGCTAATGCTTGACATCACGATTCTGCCGACTGTCAACGCGTCTTTGAACCTCATCAGCTTTGTACTGATTATGTCGGGGTACGTCATGATCAAGAGGGGCGACGTCCAGAAGCACAAGGCTTGCATGATTTCGGCGTTCTGTGTCTCAGTCTTGTTCTTGATTTCGTATCTCACCTACGCATTTCTCGGTGAAGAGAAGCGATTCAGCGGTACGGGTTGGATTCGCCCGGTGTATTTCACAATCCTGATTACGCATGTTGTGCTTGCGGCGACGGTTCCCGTTCTTGCGACATGGACACTTGTGCTGGGATTGCGGGGGCGTTTCGACAAACATCGTAAACTCGCTCGGATCACGTTTCCGATCTGGGCCTACGTGTCCACGACGGGCGTCATCGTCTACCTGTTACTTTTCCGACTTTTCGGGTCGGCCACCACGCCGGCCGGATAGGCTCAAGTCTATTCCAAAATCGATAGCACTTGCCATCCCACGTCCACCTCCGGTACACTCTGCCCCCGATGCTCGGATTGGCGGAGTCTCAGGTGACACGTTCGCGGGTTCGGCGTGGAGGAATGTCATTATGTTTGGTTCGATTATTGGCGCAATTATGTTCTTCGGCGTGTTCTATCTCATCTCGATTTTCGGGTTGGTGTTGACCGCATAACTTTGGAAACCTATGGGGCGGGGCATGGCGCCGCTTCGATTCAAGGAGGATCACTATGAATTATCTCACCATCTTTGTCGCTCTCGTGTTGGCCGTGAGTTTCGGGCTTCTCGATTTTCTGATCCAGACCGGTTGAGGGCGACCGAGAAATCGGCAGGCAGGACCGCCGCGAGCCAAGAATGTTCCCGGGGTGCTTGTCGAATTCGACCTCTTACTGTAGAAATACCGATCCTTCGATCGATGATCCACTAACGGCTCACGCCATTTTGGGATCTTGACGGCGGTAGTGTGCCCGAGCTGGCCAATGGGGACGGGCTGTAAACCCGTTGACGAAAGTCTTCGCAGGTTCGAATCCTGCCGCTACCAGTCGATAGATAAGCTATGCGCATCATCGAACAACTCCAAAAGGGTCAGCCAACCCTGTCTTTTGAATTTTTCCCGCCCAAGGATGACATTGGCTTTTGGGATCTTTATCGGACGATCGAGTCTCTTCAAGCGGCGGGGCCTAC
>JAJRUK010000147.1 GCA_024277835.1 Planctomycetota bacterium
GCCCGTGGCAGCGCTGCCAGACTCGGCTGAACTGTATGGTCCATGTTCTGCATAACCAATTCCCACGAAACAACTTGAAACGCGGACTACTTACGTCGCTTGACCCCGTACTTACTTCGCCCACGGTTTCTCGGTCGATTCTCTTTGTCGCCCTCAACGCCCGACGTATCGAGCGCCCCTCGGACGATGTGGTATCGAACACCTGGCAGATCGCGGACACGACCGCCACGCACAAGGACAATCGAATGCTCCTGCAGGTTGTGGTCAATCCCGCCGATGTAAGCGCTGATCTCCTTGCCATTACTTAAGCGGACACGAGCCACCTTTCGCAGGGCGGAGTTTGGCTTTTTCGGCGTTTGCGTCTTAACGATCAGGCACACGCCTCTTTTCTGGGGGCATGCGGCGAGATCGCGGACTTTCGACTTCTTTACCGAAACCTTGCGACCGTGACGAACTAATTGATTAATCGTTGGCATCTAATTCCTCAGTCTCAATTCATTGGACATCGCACGGCGAGCAAACTCGCCGCTGCTACGATTCCAAGCTCTTATCCTCTGTTGTCGCGTCTTCCGTGACAGCATCCTCTTTCGCAGGACGCTCTTGCGTTAGAACGGGCGGCATTGAAAACGACGACGACTCACCCAGCAAATCCGGGAGCGACGTTCCCAATGGCGCTGGAATCGCCGCCATGGCTGCCGCGAGTCCGCCTGCAAGCTCTGCACCCCCGAGAATCTCAGCGGGTACTTCGGCCGGCGACTCAATCGGAGCCCCCGTGTGCTTGATCCGCATTCGCTGATACTTGCGGTACGCAGTACCCGCGGGGATCAGGTGCCCTAGTATGACGTTTTCCTTCAATCCACGCAAATCGTCAATCGCCCCGCCGATCGCAGCCTCAGTCAGGACCTTCGTCGTTTCCTGGAACGAAGCCGACGAGATGAAGGACTCGCTGGACAAGCTGGCCTTCGTAATTCCCAGAAGGAGCGTGGTGGCGGTCGCTGGTTTTGGCTTTTTGCCCTTGGCTGCCTCACCGCCCGCTTCGTCGGCCTCCGCATTTGCCTCCTGGAGGTCAGCTTTGAGAACCACGTCGCCGATGGCAAAATTCGTATCGCCAGCGTTGCTGATGATATAGCTCTTGCCGAGACGATCGTTCTCGGTGCGGAAGCGGAACCGATCAACAACCTCGCCGGGAAGGAAACTCGAGTCGCCCGGGTTGGACACCTTCACCTTTCGCAGCATCTGCCTGACGATGACCTCGATGTGCTTGTCGTTGATACCCACGTTTTGACTACGGTACACACCCTGCACCTCGCCGAGAAGGTAGTGCTGCAGCGCTTCTTCACCCTTAATACGAAGGATGTCATGCGGAATCAGCGGCCCATCGACCAGGGGATCACCCGCTTCGACACCGTCGCCAGCGTGAACGAGAAGATGCTTATCCTGGGGAACGTGGTGCTCGACCTCCATGCCACCCTCGCTGATAACGGCGAGGGTCATCTTGCCACGACGCTTGTCAGGTCGAATCTCGACGATACCAGAAATCTCGGCCATCACCGCCGGCTCTTTCGGGCGACGTGCTTCAAAAATCTCCGTAACTCGTGGCAAACCACCGGTGATGTCCTGCGTTCCACCCATCGATCGGGGCTGACGAGCGAGCACCTTACCAGGCGTGATTGCCTCGCCCTCGGACACCTCGATCCGAGCTTTCGCTGGCAGGTAGTGATAATCGAGCACGTTTCCGTCTTTGTCCTCGACCATAATCTGCGGATGCTTCTCGCCCTTATGCTCGATGACAACGAACCGTGACCGACCGCCCTCCTGCTCAAGACGAACGGTTTCGCCATCAGCTACGTCTTGGAAACGCACAAACCCGCCGACCTCGGCGAGAATCGGCGTCATATGCGGATCCCACTGACAAAGAATATCACGACGAGAAACAGCCTGTCCATCTTCGACTCGAATAATCGCTCCGTACGGAACTTTCTCTCTAGTCAGCTCGCGGCCTTTCTCGTCTACGATGAGAAGTTCGCCGTTTCGCTTCAGAGCGATCTTCACTTTCTCGCCTTCCGCGTCCTCAACGTCAACCGCATTTAGATCGACGAACTTAACGGTACCTTTTTGCTTGGCCTTGGACGTGTTGTCGATCGCCGCCTTTTGCGCGACACCGCCAGTATGGAAGGTACGCATCGTGAGCTGTGTTCCTGGCTCACCGATCGACTGGGCGCCGATAATCCCGACCGCGAGTCCTTCCTCAACCAGATCACTTGTGGACATGTCCATTCCGTAGCAATTCGCACAAACCCCGCGCGGACTTTCACAGGTGAGCGGACTGCGGACGCGAATCATGTCCAACCCGAGCGCTTCAATCTTCAGCGCCGTTTCCTTGGTAATGATATCATTTTCAGCGACGATCATCTCATCGGTGACCGGATTGCGAATGTCGTCGCGAGACGTACGACCGATGATGCTCTCGCGCAGCGGAATATCGACCTCTTCGCCCTTGTAGACCGCAGCCTTGCTAATCCCGTTGATGCTTCCGCATTCGCGCGAGTTGACGATCACGTTCTGGGCGACGTCGGCGAGCTTACGCGTCAGGTAACCCGAGTCCGCCGTCTTGAGCGCGGTATCAGCGAGACCTTTTCGAGCACCATGCGTAGAACTGAAGTATTCGAGGACGGAAAGGCCCTCGCGGAAGTTCGCCTTGATCGGAGTTTCAATAATCTCACCGGAGGGCTTGGCCATCAGTGCCCGCATTCCCGCGAGCTGGCGAATCTGGTCCACGCTACCACGTGCCCCGGACTGCGACATCAAGTAGATCGGGTTGAGAAACGCGCTCGCGCCTTTGTCGCCCTTATTCTTGTAATAGCCTTCCTCGCTCCGATAGTCGTCCCGCAACTCATCCATCAATGCCTTAGTAACAAGTTCGCGAGCGTGAATCCAGATATCGATGACCTGGTTGTATCGTTCCAAACGCGTGAGCGTACCCTCATCAAACGACTTTTGTATTTTGTCTACTGTTTTTTGGGCGGCGTCGATGATCTTGGTCTTGGTACGCGGAATGCGCATGTCGGTCATTCCGATCGACAGACCCGCAAGCGTGCTGTGCTTGAAACCGAGCGACTTCATGTCGTCCAGAAGATCAATGGTCGCAGAACGACCGAGCAGCTGGTGACAGTCGGCAACGACCCGCACAAGACCCTTCTGCGAGAGAGCATAGTTGTAAAACGGCATCTCGCCGGGGAGCATGTCGTTGAAGATCAGTCGCCCCACCGTCGTTACCAGGCGACGATGCGATGGCAAATCTGCATGGTCATGCTCTGCGTCTTCGACAAAGCGCTTTCGCTCCAGGCGAACCAGAATGCGATCGTGGACGTCAATCCGCTTGTGGTGATAGGCGGTCAACGCCTCCGCCAGGTTTGCGAACCGAGGCATGTCCTTTTCATCCACCTCGGGACTGACGTGCCCCGTCGTGAGATAATACGCCCCCATCACGACGTCCTGCGTGGGCGACATGATTGGGCTTCCGTTGGCGGGACTGAAGATGTTGTTGGTGGACATCATCAACACATGCGTCTCGACCTGCGCTTCAATCGAAAGCGGCAGGTGAACCGCCATCTGGTCGCCGTCAAAGTCTGCGTTAAACCCGCGACAAACGAGCGGATGCAGCTTGATCGCATTACCCTCAACAAGGACCGGCTCAAACGCCTGAATACCCATCCTATGAAGCGTCGGTGCACGGTTAAGCATCACCGGATGTTGATAGATGACCTCCTCGAGGATGTCCCAGATCGGCTGATCGCGCCGCTCAAGCATTTTCTTGGCAGACTTGATTGTGTCGGCAAGTCCGCGATCCTTGAGACGACGAATGATAAACGGCTGAAAAAGCTCGAGCGCGATCTTCTTAGGTAACCCGCATTGGTTCAATTTCAACTCAGGACCGACGACGACAACGGAACGCGCAGAATAATCCACGCGCTTTCCGAGCAGGTTCTCGCGGAAGCGTCCCTGCTTGCCCTTGATCATGTCAGTCATGGACTTCAGAGGCCTGTTGCTTGACCCAAGCACCGGACGACGACATCGACCGTTGTCAAACAGCGCATCAACCGCTTGCTGAAGCATGCGCTTTTCATTTTGGATAATGACTTCGGGCGCGTTGAGATCGACAAGTTTCTTCAACCGACTATTGCGGTTGATGATCCGGCGGTAAAGGTCGTTCAGATCGCTCGTCGCAAAGTTGCCGCTATCAAGCAGCACAAGTGGTCTAAGGTCCGGCGGAATAACCGGAATCACATCCAGGACCATCCACTCAGCTTCATTGGGCGAGTGGCGAAGCGCCTCGACGATCTTCAAACGCTTGGCGAGGTCTTTTTCTTTCTGCTTGCTTCCGGTCTTGGCAAGTTCATCGCGAAGTTGCACAGAGAGTTCGGCAAGATCGAGCGTTGAAAGAAGCTCCTTGACCGCCTCCGCGCCCATCATCGCCGTGAATCCTCGCCCGTAATTATCACGCGCGGTTCGGAACTCCTCCTCCGTCAGAAGCTGACGAGGTTTGAGCGGCGTATCGCCCGGGTCTGTGACGAGGTAATCCTGAAAGTAAACGACCTTTTCAAGACTGGCCGTCTTCACATCGAGCAGCGCGCCAAGACGCGAGGGCATCGCCTTGAAAAACCAGATGTGGACCACGGGCGCGGCAAGATTGATATGCCCCATGCGCTTGCGACGCACACGGGAGTGCGTCACCTTCACCCCGCACCGATCACATATAATGCCCTTGTGCTTGGTACCTTTGTACTTACCGCAGGCGCACTCCCAGTCTCGCTCCGGACCGAAAATCCGTTCACAGAACAGACCGTCCTTCTCAGGGCGATACGTGCGATAGTTGATCGTCTCCGGTTTTTTTACTTCACCGAAGGACCAGCTGCGTATGTCGTTGGGCGATGCCAACGAAATGTGTACGCGGCTGTAGTCGTTGATACGATCATATATGTTGTCCAGCATGAGCGGCTATTCCCTTTCTGGAAACCATGACTCGTTGCCTGACGAATCACTGTTGCAAGCAGACGATCTAAACGGCAGCAGTCGAGACCGCGATATTCTTTTTCGTTAATTGCGCGCTGGCTGGCAATTCCATCCAGACAACGCCCTTGGCCTGCACAAAACCAAGCTCCTGACAAAAATCGACTTCGGTTCCGTGGGCTAAGATGTTTATTTTCTCAACGTTCTCGCCGCGCAAGCATTCGATGACACGAGACGCCATTTCGCGGGCGATCCCGGAGTCGTCGTGCTCGATGCGACCTTCCTTCTTGGTGACACAGGCTGGCCCCTGACAAACTGGGTCCAACTTGCATTCAGCGATGCTTCCCGAAGCGCCGCTAAGCACACCACGAGCGAACCCGACAAGCTCACCATGACGCCTTGCGGTCACGACGCAAAATGTCCCGTCGAGCATGTGCCCAATCTGCTCGGACGAGTGACTCGGGCACTGCCGCTGGCGAGCGTAGAACGCCTGCAACTCCTCCGCCGTGACCGTAGCCTTGGTTTCGTAGTCAATATCGTTGAACATGATGCTCACCTTGCGACGATCAGCTTTACCGAGTCGAAAACCTTATCCAACCTTACGCTTTTCCAATTGAATATTGAGACAAAGACCGCGAATCTCGTTGCACAAGACATCGAACGAAACCGGCGTACCCGCCTCAAGCGTATTCTTGCCCTTGACCATCGTCTCGTAGATCTTCGTACGACCTTCGACGTCGTCGCTCTTGACGGTCAATAGCTCTTGCAACACATAGGCTGCACCGTAAGCCTCAAGACCCCAGACTTCCATCTCGCCGAATCGCTGACCACCCGTTCTCGCCTTACCACCGAGCGGTTGCTGCGTGATAAGACTATATGGTCCGGTCGCTCGCGCGTGGATTTTGTCATCAACGAGATGATGCAACTTGAGCATGTAAAGAAAACCAACGGTCGTCTTCTGGTCGAGGTATTCGCCCGTTCGTCCATCGCGGAGTCGCACTTTTCCGCCGTACCCAACCTTGCTGAACCGCTCGCCATAACCAGCCGCTGCGACGAACTTCGGATCCTTCTCGCGACTCTCCGCCATCTTGTTGGCTTCGTCCAGTGCCGCGTGGATTTCTTCCTCTTTCGCACCGTCAAAGACGGGCGTGACCGCCTGGAACCCCAGAAGTCCAGCCGCCCAACCTAGATGCGTTTCAAGAATCTGCCCGACGTTCATACGCGAAGGCACGCCCAGCGGATTCAACATAATATCCACCGGGGTACCATCATCGAGAAATGGCATGTCCTCTTCGGGAACGATCTTGGCGATGACGCCCTTGTTGCCATGACGCCCCGCCATCTTGTCGCCAACTGAAATGGCGCGACGCGTCGCGATGTACACTTTCACCATTTCAAGCACGCCCGACGGCAATTCGTCGCCCCGTTTCATCTGGGCAGCCTTGCGGTCGCGCTCCTCAACAATTTCATCGATCCGCGACCAGTACTTGTCGGTCACAACAAAGCACTGCTCGCGCATGGAAGCTGGCTTCACCCATTTGAGGTCTCGCGTCTGAACCTGATCGCCAAACGCTTCGATCTGCTCCATGATGACCTCATCGAGCTCACTATGCCCCACAAGCTGTCGCGTGTTCGGGTCGATCATCGGTTGCCCGAGAACCGCTTCGATCTCGGAGCAGATCTGCTTGAAAGTGTCGATGATTCGAGCGTTTTGATCCTTCTGGTACGCTTCGATTTCCGTGTTCAACTCAGCCCGCTGCTGCTCGTTCATGTGCAGCCGGCGACTGAAACGCTTCGCCCCGATAACGATGCCCTCTTCACCCGCGGGCAACTCAAGCGAATCGTTCTTGACGTCTTCGCCCGCGCGCCCAAAAATCGCGTGAAGAAGTTTCTCTTCCGGACTAAGCTCGCTCTTGGACTTCGGACTGACCTTGCCAACGAGAATATCTCTTGCTTGAACGCGCGTTCCGATCCGGACAACGCCAGTTTGATCTAGGTTCGCGAGCGCCTTTTCAGAGACGTTCGGAATGTCCGCAGTAAACTCCTCACGACCGAGCTTCGTCTCACGCACTTCTACGTCGTATTCGTCAATGTGAATGCTCGTGAACGTATCTGCTTTCACGAGGCGATGGTTGATGACGATCGCGTCCTCGAAGTTGTTCCCGTCAAACGTCATGAACGCAACCAGCGCGTTTTTCCCGAGTGCAAGTTCACCGTTCTTGGTGGCAGGTCCGTCCGCGAGCACCTGCCCCGCCTTGACCACGTCGCCGGGTTTGACGAGGGGCTTTTGGTTCATGCAGGTTCGCTCATTGAGACCCTGGAACTTGCGAAGAACGAACTCTTCAGTCTCGTCGATCACGATGCGCATGGCATCGACGTACGTCACGGTCCCGTCCTTGGTCGCACGCACGACCATGCCGCTGTTCATCGCAACAGGAACTTCCATCCCCGTCGCAACATACGGCGGATCGACCTTCAGTAGCGGAACCGCCTGCCGCTGCATGTTCGAACCCATCAGCGCGCGGTTTGCATCGTCGTGCTCAAGAAACGGAATCAACGCAGCGGAAACCCCGATCGTCTGCTTCGGCGAGATGTCAACATAGGTCACATCGGACGCTTCCACCTGACTCAAGTCGCCGTGCCTACGCACGATGTGCGCGCCATCGTGAATCGTCTCAGTTCCCGCCACGACGGACTCAGGGGGAGCGATAATCTCTCGCATTTCCTCATCAGCACGAAGGTAACGATGATCGCCGATCTTCCCCGTCGATCCGACCTTGCGGTAAGGAGTGATGAGAAAACCAAAATCGTCCACCGCGCTATACAAACTCAACGAAGCGATAAGCCCGATGTTGGTCCCTTCCGGCGTCTCGATCGGGCAGATACGACCGTAATGACTAATGTGTACGTCGCGAACCTCAAAGCCCGCACGCTTGCGGTTAAGA
>JAJRUK010000009.1 GCA_024277835.1 Planctomycetota bacterium
CGTGCTAGCGATCCTGTCGGGTGGCCCTTTCATTCGGGACGGGACAACAACAACAGCAACAACAGCAACACGCTCACGATCCCCCCACGATCGTCCCGCCAGCGAGACTCCCACCTAGGATGCGTCCTGATTCTTGGACCGTCAGGTTCATGTCAGCCATCCTAGCTATTTTCACAGGCGGGGTCAAGAAAAAAGCGAAAACGCCCGAAAACCAGTCATTCAAGGAATTAATCCAGCCGTTACGACGGTTTTTCGGCGCGCTTTCGGCGCCCAAGCCCAAGTTCCGGCGCTTCCTTGATGCATGTAAACAGGATCCGAATGGACATCCCAAAGAGCTTGCCAGCACTGCGAAGCAGCTTCCCGCCAGTCTCACCGACGTCCGCATATCCACGATCGTCCGCAGTCACCGTCCCCCAGTTATGGAAAAGTCGCCCCCACTCGCTTCGAAGCGCCTGTCGCACGCGAAGACGCCCCTTAAACGGATACCAGAACGTATCGTGATACAGAACGCTCGCGATATAGGCCCACGGTGCAAGCCATGTCCGTAGCGACCATTCCATGAACCCCCGCAGCCCGCCCCAGTAAATCTTGTGCTGCATACTCGCCGCGAACGTCATCTTCTTAAACGGACCCTCGAAGTGCCAGTTCTCTTTCGCCACCTCCGCGTCACCGGTGATTTCGATCTCCGAAACATCGCCGCAACCAAGACCCCGCTCATGCGCAAGGCGAATAAACTTCACATCCGAAAGCGGATCAAACCCCATCAGCTTCGCAGCCACCGCGTCGATCGCAACCTGATCCTCCGACGCAAGCAACACATTCTTCACATGCGGGATCATGCATCGCGGACCAGGGCCGTCGCCCGCGAACGTCCCATCCATCACCGCAAAAATGCCGCCGTGAATCTTCTTCTGAATCATCAGCAGATCGACAAGCGTCTCGTGAATCACCGGGTGCGTCCAGTGGCGATGCTCATTGAGAAGCCCGCCGAATGCATTCTTCATCGCCCCGGTCATCGTCGTAAAAACGTGCGTCTTCACCGTGGGCAGATGAATAATATTCTCGCCGATCATTCGTCGCGGGATGCTGAACCCCTTCGGGTATACCTCGTTTAGGCAAAGAAAGTCGTTCGCCAAGTCTCCCACGACATCCGCAACCGGAACCCACTCCTCACCCTCATCATAGAGATGAATGTTTCGCAACTTGTGGGCTTCAACGACGTCGATCTGCTTATTCTCTCGCTCACCAAGACGCGAATCGATCACCACGGTTCGATTGTGGCACGCATGAATCAGATTCGGATCGTACCCGTCGCGCTTCATCGCACGAATCACGCCTTCCAGTTGCCACGGCGTCGTCGAACAGGCTGGATAGAAAAAGTGCCAACTAATGTTGACCTTCAGGGCAGTATCAACCTCTTTGGAAAGAACATCCTGATAACCCGCCGCGTTCATCAGGCGATGATAATCTTCCAGTACCGTCTGGGGAGACGTCTTAACGATGGCAACTTTGCTTCTACTCATAAATCATCAACCGCCCGAAACCCCGGAAAGATGAAGAACCCCCTCCAACCCGCCAGGACCAAAAAACGTCGTTTGATAAACCACGACCATCGCGCAGGCTGTCCATAGAATGATCGTCCAGAGCATCGCACGATCCTTCAACACAATTTCGGTCGGTCCCGTATAAACGCCAAGCTCCGTCAGCATCGCAAATCGAAAAATCCCGTACACAACCAAAGGCAGCGTATAAAATAGATGCTCTTTATGAAACGGCGAAGGATGCCCCTGCTTGTCTAGCGTGTAGAGCAAGAACGTAATCACCGCGATCCCCGCAGAGACCGTCAGCAGATGATTCAGCAAGTCCGGCGTGTACCGAAGAAGCGTCCGACGATGCTCCCCCACGGAACTTTCCACTTCACCGGCCTCACCGCCGATCATCGCGATCTCGCTTCGACGTTTGCCAAAACCCATGAACAAACAAAGCGTAAACACGCACGCCATCATCCACTCAGACGTCGGCACCCCGACCGCAAGTGCCCCCGCAAGTGCTCGAAGAATAAACCCGGTCGCGATCACGATCACGTCGAGAATCACCTGACGCTTTAGCGCAACGGTATACAAACCCGTCAGCACAATATACGAGAGGATCACAAACACCACGCCCTTGGGTAACCAAACAATCGGAATCGCGATGGCTGCGATTGTTAGAATGGAACCAAGACCGATCGCCCCGACGATCGAAATCCTGCCACTCGCAACCGGACGATGGCGCTTCGTCGGATGTTTCGCATCGGCGTCACGATCAATGCAATCGTTGAACGCATAGGCAGCACTCGCCGCGAGCGAAAACGCAAGAAACGTCAACCCGACCGCCGGCAGCGACGAAACCTCGACAAGCTTCATCCCAGCCGCTGGACCCGCGAGAACGACGACGTTCTTCACCCACTGATGCGGGCGCAGCAGGTTAATGTAGTCGCCAAGAGTCGCGCTGGAACGTGAAGCTGTCATATCTGCTGTCGTCACCGCGTTGATCCACCTCAAAGACCGACCACAAAGTCCATCGGATTATACGCACAGTTGCTGACGTTCACAGTGCGAATCAAGCGGCTGAACCGCCCCTATCAGGCTGTTGAAAAAGTGTGGCACCGGTTTGTAACCGGTGCGATATCTTCCGTTTCGGGGTCTAGCACCGGTTACAAACCGGTGCCACACAGAAAAACTTCGTTTTTCAACAGGCTGCTATCGCAGCTCAAACCGAAATGGAATCCGCACCGTCGCCCGAATCGGACGTCCATCTCGCGTCGCCGGATTGAACCGCCCCGCCCGGGCTGCGGTGATCGCCGCCGCCGTAAGTCGATCAAACCCGGCATTTTCCAGCACGGTAATCTCTCCCACACTCCCATCGACCAACACCTCGACCCGCAGCCACACGACCCCCTCTTCGCCGCGTTTTCGAGATAGCGAGGGGTATTTCGGCGCGGGCAATTTGAGCATCTCAACCCCCTTCTCGATCCCGGTCGTCTGCGCCTCGGACGCTTCCGATCGTTCTCGCTCCGCGGTCGCCGCATCAACTGACTCCTCGACAGGCTCAGCTACATCCGGAGGTGTCTGTTCCGCTGGCGGCGCGACCTCCGATAATTCCATCTCCTCGACCGTGTTAAGAAAACGCTCCACGCGGCGGATCAAATCCCCGACAAGGGCTTCGACCTGCTGCGCCCGGCGCTTGGCTGCAATGGCATCATCCGCAGTTGACGTGTCGCGTTCATCTTCAACCGCGACTTCCTTTGGCATCTCAGGAACATCTTCGACGAGCGCATCATCTTTTTCGACATCAGCAACCGACGCTTCGGCATCCATTTCCGACGGGACATCTTCCGCAGGCGAGAGACCGTTGATCTCTTCAACATAAACGGGCGGCTCCGAATGATCGATCGTAGTTGGCGGCGCAACGGGTAAGGATTCCTCGGCGGTCTCCGCTTTTTCGTCAACAACGTCCGACGGATCGGGCCAAGGTTCAAGAAGGATTTGGACGCGTGACGCCTGATCTCCGCGCGCGAAGTTAATCTCAGGATTCGAGACGGGGGCTGGACCCCAGGTTACAAAATACGAGGTCGTCATAAGGCCCGCATGAAGAACAGCAGAAAGCCCCCAGGCAAGCGCCGTGACTGACACGTTCCAGGGACCGACTCGCAGCGGTGGCCGCGCATCGACGTAGCGATCCGAATGCAACTTCCGTTTATCCCCAGCCATCAGTCACACTCAACCGAGCCGCGACCGTAAGGAAGCGATTTGTTATGACTCTAGAGCAGCGTCAAACCTTTATGTTCGGATTCGCGATGTCCGCTCCCTCACAGTCGCGGCTCGGATTGGGCTGACCAATCGCGTGAGGAGTGCCACACACTAGAACGAAACGCTAATCCCAACGTTCAAACTCCGCCCCACCTCGTTCTGACCCGATCCATGAATGCGATAATTCTCGTCCGTGAGGTTCTCCAACGCAACCGTCAGATTCACATTCTCGTCGAGTTGCCACCCGCTTCGCAGCGAAAAAACCGTGTAACCCGGCGTTCCGCCCGGCGGAACGCGGCTTGTGTCAGCCTTGTCTCGACTCGATAGATCGTCTTGATTATCCGCGATCGTGACGAGTCCCTCGACCCAAAAGTCGCCCGAAGGATGATCCCACCGAACCCCGGCGAGACCCGATACCGGCATCAAACGAGAGATCGGTTCTCGAACGCTTCGAGGGCGAGACGACGGGAACGTGTCGACTTCGCCATCGATCCACGTCAGGTTGCCAAA
>JAJRUK010000148.1 GCA_024277835.1 Planctomycetota bacterium
GATCGGCCGTCGCGCAGATAGCGTTGGCGGTGTGGATCATAGTAATCGTGCGTGCGTGGACCGGTGGGTTTTTCTTTGAACGTCGTTGGTGGTTGGTTCCGGGGGGGCTTGCATTTCGGGAGGTTGTCGCGTGGCGGAGGGGGATGCGTGTTGGGTTGATTACGCCGGAGGATTCGACGCTTGTTTTGGATTGGCGGACGGGGGATGGGTATGTGCGTGACGGGGGGCGGGGGTATCATTTCAAATTCGGCGATTACGCGGGTTGGGCGATTGCGTCGACGTGGATGAGCACGGTGCGGAGGCGGACGATGTCGGAGATGCGGTCGTATTTTGGTGCGGATGAGGCGTGAGGGGTTTGGTTCGCACTGCGGAACGTGTGTGGCTGCACGGGTTGGAAACCGGTGCCACAGAAGACACGGGCGCACAAGACATGGCCACGCAAGCGTGGGCCATGCCACCCGCCACCCGTTGCGTGAGAGTACGTCATGCCACGAAGGAATGCCATACTGTGGCACTTTTTCG
Organism: Planctomycetota bacterium; assembly: GCA_024277835.1. Taxonomy (GTDB): domain Bacteria; phylum Planctomycetota; class Phycisphaerae; order UBA1845; family UBA1845; genus JAJRUK01. The sequence continues at coordinate 523 of JAJRUK010000148.1, forward strand.
GACGTCGGGTCGATGACCCGACCTACGGATATCTGCGGGGTCGGGCGGGCGGAATTGTTTGGCAATAGAGCCAGCATCTGCGCCTTGCATGGGAGGCCAACATGAAGACGCGGACTCATCGATTGCGGCGATTTGCGAAGTGGGCGGGGGTTGTGTTGTGCGTGCTCGTTTTGGTTGCGTGGCCTGTGTCGCTGAAGAGGCGGACGCTGATTTGCGTGTATCGTACGCAAGTGTCCCTGAAGGCGGGGGTCGTTGCGGTCGTTCGATGGAAGAAGGATTTCAGCGATCGGGAGCCGTGGTTTCGTTACATCGTGATGCCCAAACGCACGAGTTCGCCGCGTTGGCGACCTCGGTTTTGGACCTCAATGGGTAACGCGAATGTTGAGATTCCGCTTTACATCTTTCTGATCGTCGTCGCGGTTCCGACAATCGTTCTTTGGCGTCGTGACCGTCGCCATCCGCCGGGGCATTGTCAACGGTGCGGGTATGATCTGACGTTGAATGAGTCTGGCGTTTGTCCTGAGTGCGGGATGCGGATTGTGATTGATACGTAGCGACGTTCGACTTGCTTATCGATGTGGATGTGTGGCATGCCCACGCTTGCGTGGGCATGGCGTGTCGATCCCGTTCGTACCAACGCATGGCCACGCAAGCGTGGACCATGCCACCCGCAACCCGCGAATTGCCGCGTTGCTCGGAGCGACGTATGATCCGAGCTTGGTCGCTACCGAGCCATTCGTTTTCAGGGCGAAAGACAGATGAAGTGGAGCCAACTCAAGAAACGGATCGAGGCGACGTTCGCCGACTCAGTTGCCGGGCGGGTCGAAGTGTGGAATACTCGTTACCGAAAGTCGCATGATGATTTGGGCGAGGGTTGGATCACGATTGATAAGCAACTTGTCTTAAGGTTCGCAGAATTCACGCACGATGTTGAAAGAAGTCGTGAGGCTGAACGGCTTCAAAAGGAACGGGAGTGCACTGATTATCGTAATCCAGATCAGAACGAAGAGTATCGCCGAGCGGATAGCGATGCGCAAGAGATCGTGCAAGGTAAAGGCGTGTTCGGCATGTGGCAGTTGGATGAAGCGTTGTTTGGCTACCTGAACATGTCAATCGACGACGCGATTGAATCGGATAACCCGATCATTCGTGCCTTCGCGATTCTCGATCGGCGTTTCGGCAAGCGACGCCTGAAGGATTTTGATTCCTCTAGCGAGAATCCGCTGGTTAGAACGCTTCATCGGTTTCGATGCGACGCTGAGGGTATCAAGATTCAGTCCGATCCGACGGCAAATGGCGACAAGTAGGGAAGGGAATTGGTCCGCGCAGCGGACCCTACGCGCTACTCCCCGTTAATCATCGTCCCGATGTCTTCGCCGAGGATGACGGCTCTCATGTTGCCGGTTTTTTTGAGGTCGAGGACGACGATGGGGATGTTGCTTCGTTGGCAGAGGTCGACGGCGGCGAGGTCCATGACTTTCAGGCGTTTGTCGATGACCTCGTTGAAGGTCAGGCGTTCGATGCGGGTTGCGGTTGGGTCGGTCATGGGGTCAGCCGTGTAGACACCGTCGACTTTCGTTGCTTTGAGGAGGATGTCGGCGTTGACTTCTGAGGCGCGGAGGGCTGCGCCGGTGTCGGTGGTGACGAAGGGGTTGCCGGTGCCAGCGGCGAAGATGACGACGCGACCTTTTTCCATGTGTCGGATCGCACGCCTGCGGATGAAGTTTTCGCAGACGTTTTGGACGGAGAGGGCGCTTTGGACGCGGGTGGGGACGCCGATGGATTCGAGGGTGTCTTGCACGGAGAGGGCGTTGATGATTGTGGCGAGCATGCCCATGTAGTGGCCCGTGGTTTCTTCGATGGGCGTGTCTTTGGCGATGTTTGCGCCGCGGACGATGTTGCCGCCGCCGATGACCAGGCCAATTTGGATGCCGAGGTCTACGACGAGTTTGATTTCATCGGCGAGGCGGCGAAGTTCACCGCCGTCGATGCCTGTCGCGCCGGTGGCGCAGAGGCCTTCGCCGCTGACTTTTAGTAGGACGCGTTTGTATTTTGGATTGGGCATTGTTTGGTTCCGGTTTTGGTTCGAGACGTTGGGCAGGCTTGTAACGCGCGAGGGGCGATCGGGCAAGTTTGCGGAGGATGCTCGGCGCATAAAAAAGGGGCTTTTCAGCCCCTTCGAGTGATTTCAGATTGTTGCTATTCGCCGACTTTCATGATGGCGAGTCCGGTGATCGATTCGACGCCTGCCTCTTTGAGGACGTTGCAAATCTTCGCCTTGGGGTAATCGTCGGTCTTGACGTGGAGTTGTTCCATCAGGACGCGCTCGCCGTAGAAGGCGTTGACCTTTCCTTCGGCGATCTTGGCGACGATTTCGTCGTTCTTGCCGTCAGCCTTGGCCATCTCGACTGCCTCAGCGCGAACCTTTTCGACAGCTTCGGCGGGAACGCCGTCGCGATCGATGGCCATCGGTTTGGTGAACAGGGCGTGCATGCACAGATCAGCCCCGATGTTCTTGTCGGACTTGGGCGTTGCGTTTAGCGAGAGAAGGACGCCGCTCTTACCGTCGTGATGAATGTAGGACGACAGAGATTCGCCGGTGACGCGCTTCGCACTGGTCAGGTTCATGGTCTCGCGGAGTTTTCCGTAGACTTCGGTGAACTGCTGATCGAGGGCGGGGTCTTTTCGCATGGCTTCGACGTCTGGCGACTCTTCGCCGCTTTCAGCCGCTTTTTTTGCGAAGGCCATGGCGAGGTCGATGAACAGGTCGTTCTTGCCGACGGGGGCAGTCTCGCATTGAAGCTGAATGATCGCACCGGTCTTACCCGAGTCGTCGATGTAGACAGCGATGCGTCCTTCGCCCGTGGTGCGGTCGGCGCGGTCGGCGAGTTTGCCTTTGTGCTTTTTGCGGAGCCATTCCGTGGCGGCTTCGAGGTTGCCGTCATTTTCCGATAGTGCCTGCTTGCACTCCATCATGGGGAGGTCGGTCTTTGTTCGCAGGTCTTTTACCATTTGTGCGGTAATCGTGGCCATTGCTGTCTTCACCTTCTTTGGTTTCCGGCGCTGTGTCAGCAGCCGGTTCTGCTTATCAAAAAGTCGTTCGACCGACCATCGCTGATCGGTCGAACAACATTCTTCTCATCATATGTGTGAAAGTCTCGTCCTGACTGGCGTTTTTAACACTCGGCGAGGCTTGTGTCCTCGCGATGCGTGTTAAGCGGGCGTTTCATCAGGTGTCGTTGGTGCTTTCGGCGCAGCGACTGCCGGTGCAGGGTCTGCGACGGCTGTTGCAGAGCTTTGCGCGACTGGTGCGCCACCGGTTCCGTCGGCGTGTGCCGTCGAAGCACGATCAAGTCGCCGCTTAGATCGGTCGTCGCCGTCGGAATCCTTGCGCGCTGTCGCACGGGCTTTCTTGCCCTGTTCGATAGCATCGGCAAGGTGCGAGAGGATGACGTCGATCGCGCGGATGGCGTCGTCGTTACCTGGGATCGGGATATCTGCCTGATCCGGATCCGAGTCGGTGTCGATGAGACAGACCGTCGGGATTTTTAGTTTTCTCGCCTCACGGATCGC
>JAJRUK010000149.1 GCA_024277835.1 Planctomycetota bacterium
GAAGAGTCCCGAGTCGGCGTTGTTTTTGACTTTTCCAAGTGACGAAAGCGCCTCGCGATTTCCCACCGCAAACGCAACCCGCCATCCCGTCATGTTAAACGTCTTGGACAGCGAATGAAGCTCAATCGCGACTTCTTTCGCTCCTTCAACCTGCAAAATGCTCGCCGGTTTGACCGACTCGTCGAAGTACAGGTCGCAGTAGGCGGCGTCTTGAGCAATCAGAATTCCATACTCTTTCGCAAACGCGACAGCCTTCTCAAAAAACGCCAGCGTCGCACACGCAGACGTCGGGTTATTGGGATAATTCAGGTACATCAGCTTCGCACGACGTCGCACGTCCGCAGGGATGTCTTCGAGAACCGGAAGCCATCCGTTTTCTTCACGAAGGGCCATCGTGTGGCACTCGCCACCGGCAAAGATCGTCCCGCCGACATATACGGGATACCCCGGCTCTGGAATCAGCACAACATCGCCCGGATCAATGACGCCCGTTGGCAGATGGGCGATCCCCTCTTTCGACCCGAGCAGCCCCAGCACTTCGCCATTGGGATCAAGCGAAACACCGAATCGTTTCAGGAAATAGGTTGCGATTGTCTCGCGGAGCTTCGGCGAACCCGCACCGAGTGCGTATTGATGATTTTTCGCGTCGTGAATCGCGGTGCTCATGCGTTCGATGATGAATCTGGGCGTTGGCTGATCCGGGTCGCCCACGCCAAAGTCAATCACATCGCGACCCGCCTCAATGGCTGCCTGCTTGTTGCGATCGATCTCGACAAACAGGTAGGGCGGGAGCTTATCCAATCGTTTCGATCGCCACATGGAAGTACGTCTCCTGCAAACCAGTCAAATGAGTTCCGCTGCGAGGTCGAAGAACAAGGCCCCTCGCGTCTCGCGAATTGTATCGCTACGAGGACAAGTGGCTATACGTTAGAGATTCGACACACACCCGAGCCGCACGCTTCACGCCTGCGCGGACGTCCGGACTCAAGGATGTGAGAATACTACGATCGACAGTATCGCGCAAACAACAGCCGCCCAAGGGGGCGGCAATTCTGTTGCTTCGAATAATAACGAGGAACCGGTCAGTTCTGGTTGATCGGTTCCACGCGCGTGATGTGCATCGGATCACAATACACCGACCCACCCGCCGGGACACCGTCTTCAAGCGGAAGCAGGGCGATGAAGACAGACCGACTTGTGACTGCCATCATCTCCGGGTGGAGCACTTCATATGTCGCGCCGTCGGAAACATGAATACGAAGTCCAGGGAACGGTCGTTGTTTTTGAAGCTCGATGATTTCCTTAGCGTGCATCGCCTACGTCTCCTACCTCGCCCGCGACCGACCTACTCCACGACCCAGGTTTCCCCATCGTCGAACAGGTCTTCGAGCTTGCCAGGGCCTTTGGTCTTCGCCGCTTCACTGATTTGCCCCATCATCATGTCCTCATAGGTCGGACGTTCGACGCAGCGGAACACGCCAAGCGGTTCGGGGAACTCGGGGTGATGCATGCGAGAAAGAAGGTAAGCCAGTGACGGTTCCGCCTGTTTCTCGTCGTGGAAGAGAAGGTCGTCTTCAGTGATTTCGCCGCCAAGCTCGACGATCTCCGGGTCCATCCCCTGAAGGCGGATGCCCTTTTTCTTCTCGCCGCCGAACACGAGCGGCTTGCCGTGTTCGAGCATAAGAGTCGTATCCTCCTTGGTGTCTTTCCCTGTCGCGTAATCGAACGCACCATCATTGAAGATCGGACAGTTCTGGTAAATCTCAACGAACGAGATGCCCTTGTGCTCAGCCGCTCGTTGAAGCGTCGCGGTGAGGTGCTTGATATTGATATCGACCGTCCTCGCGACAAACGTCGCCTCAGCCCCAATCGCCACCGACAGCGGATGTAGCGGGAAATCCACCGACCCCATCGGCGAAGACTTGGTCTTCTTGCCCAGGGGCGACGTTGGCGAATACTGACCCTTCGTCAGACCATAAATTCTGTTGTTAAACAGAAGAATCGTCATGTCGATGTTTCGGCGGATCGCGTGCAGCAAGTGGTTGCCGCCAATGCTCAGCCCGTCGCCATCGCCCGTTACCACCCACACATGAAGGTCCGGGTTCGCGAGCTTTACACCCGTTGCGATGGCCGGAGCGCGTCCGTGGATCGAGTGAAAACCGTACGAGTCGACGTAATATGGGAACCGGCTGGAGCAGCCAATCCCCGAAACGAAGACCGTGTTTTCCCGCTTGACGCCAAGATTCGCGAGAACCTTCTTCGTCTGCGAGAGGATCGAGTAGTCTCCGCACCCCGGACACCAGCGGATGTCCTGGTCGCTTGCGAAGTCTTTCGCTTTTAGTTGAACGGTAGCCGTGTCGGCGCTCATCAGTGTACTTTCCTTACTTAAGAAGCTCGGCGATCTTCGCCTCGACTTCAGAAATCAAAAACGGTTTGCCCTGAACCTTTGTCATCGAAATCGGCTCACATGGAAGCATCGCACGCAGGTACGAAGTGAGCTGACCCATGTTCATCTCGGGAATCAAGACCTTCTTGAACTTCGACAGAATTTCGCCGAGATTCTTCGGAAGCGGGTCGATGTAACGCAGGTGCGTACTCGATACGTCCATACCTTTCGCTCGACAATTCTCAACGGCTGAGGTGATAGGCCCGTAAGTACTACCCCAACCGAGGACCAACAACTCACCGGAGTCGCTCCCGAAAACTTTCATCGGAGGAATCGTGTTGGCGATCCCGTCGATCTTCTCGCGACGCACGTGGATCATGTGACTGTGGTTGTCAGTTTCGTAGCAGACTTCACCGGTGATGTCTTTTTTCTCCAAACCGCCGATGCGATGCTGAAGATCTGGCGTCCCCGGAATCGCCCACTCGCGTGCCAGTTTGTCGTTGCGCTTGTATGGTGAGAAATGCTCGGCGCCATTCAGCGATGTCGGGTGCTTGACCGTGAGCTTTGGCAGCTTGTCGATGTCGGGCAGCATCCACGGCTCGGCACCGTTGGCGAGATAACCGTCGGTCAGCAGCATCACGGGTGTCATGTATTCCAGTGCGATGCGGAACGCTTCCACTGTCATCGCAAAGCAGTCGCCCGGCGTCGCCGGTGCCAACACGCAAAGCGGCGCTTCGCCGTTGCGACCCCAGACCGCCTGGTGAAGGTCCGCCTGTTCCGTTTTGGTCGGAAGACCGGTGCTGGGCCCGCCGCGCTGCACGTTGACAATGACCATTGGCAGCTCAGTGATGATCGCCAGACCGATGCCTTCAGATTTCAGGGCCAATCCCGGTCCGCTCGTCCCCGTCGCTGCAAGTGCCCCGGCAAACGCCGCCCCGATGATCGACGTCATCGCAGCAATCTCGTCTTCTGCCTGAAAAGTTCGCACATCGAAGTTCTTACGGCGCGATAGCTCATGCAAAATGTCGCTCGCCGGTGTAATCGGATAACTACCGTAGAAAAGAGACTTGTTCGCCAGCTTTGACGCCGCGACCATCCCCATCGCGACCGCCTCATTCCCGGTCACTTTGCGATACCGACCCGGCGCGAGCTTGGCAGGAGCAACCACATACTTCTCGGTAAACAGGTCCGTCGTTTCCCCGAAGTAGTAACCGGCGCGAAGCGCTTTCGCATTCGCGTCAGCAACGGCGGGCTTGGATCCGAATTTCTTATCGATCCACCGAAGCGTTGTGTCCATCGGCCGACCAAACAGCCAGTACGAAATGCCAAGCGCAAAGAAGTTCTTGCATCGACCCACGGCGCGACCGGTCAGCCCTGTATCCTTGCACGCCTCCGCATTAAGCTTGTCGATCGGAACCTTAATCACTCGGAACTTGTCCAGGCTGCCGTCTTCGAGTGCATTTGTTTCGCATTTGGCTTTCTTAAGGTTCGCCGCGGTGAAGGCGTCTTCATTGACAACCAACAGCCCGCCCACTTCCAGGTCCATGATATTGACCTTCAGCGCGGCGGGGTTCATCGCGATCAGCGCATTGACCTTGTCCCCGGCTGTCCGAAGCTTATGTGCCCCGAAGTTTAGCTGGAAACCACTCACGCCAAAGACGGTGCCAACGGGCGCGCGAATCTCGGCGGGGTAGTCGGGAAAGGTGCTGACGTCGTTACCGAAGATGGCGGACGTGTTTGTCAGTTGAGTCCCGGCGAGTTGCATTCCATCGCCGGAGTCACCTGCAAAACGAACCGCGATTTCTTCGCGTTCGACAGTTTTGACATGCTTATTCGATGCGCCTGCGGTCTGGGTCGAAACGACCATAATAAAAAACGACTCCACTATTACCGGTTCGGCCAACCGAGCGTCGAAACCCGTCAGCCCGCCCGTTGGTCGGGCGTTTTCTTGTGAGTCACACCCCAGCTTGTTCAGGGAGGTTTACGACCCTCCGTCGCCGGGGAATCAAAGTCAATCAGTTTATGCGAACGATCGTCCGAAAACAACCGCCAACCCTACAAAAAATGGGCAAAAAACGAGACCCGCGAGATCGCCTGTCGGACCGCGCCGCGCCAACACCCGACCCCAAACCCGACTGAGGAATCCGATGATCAAGCCGCCCGCTCATCTCACTCTCACCTCGCGGTTCATTTCTTTCAGAACCACGATACAATCTGCGTGCCCGTAACGACACGTACCTTTACTAGATCGGTTTCCAGCGGCAGGTTCGACAGCGGTTGTTGACTTTGGCCCGATCCGGTACCTGACCAGACCATCCGGGCGTGACCCTAGACCGGTAAGACCCGACGCACGACGGTCCCGACACGACTCGACGGGGCAACGGAAGAATCGGCGGACGTACGACCCAATGGAGAATTGATCGAAAATGACCAGCAAAAACACCAACAACTGGGGATTCGCGACCCGAGCGATCCACGTAGGCCAAGAGCCAGACCCGATCTCCGGGGCGACCGTCCCGCCGATCCATCTGACCAGCACCTACACCCAGTCGTCCCCGGGAAACCATCTCGGATACGAGTATTCCCGCAGCGGCAACCCAACACGCGGAAATCTCGAGAAAAACCTCGCCTCGCTGGAGAAGGGGGCTGCCGGTGCGTCCTTCGCCTCCGGTTCCGCCGCGACCGCCGCGATCCTCCATACGCTCTCCCCCGGCGACAAAGTCGTCGCCTACGCGGATGTCTATGGCGGCACCTTCCGAATGTTGAAACAGGTTTTTGAACCCCTCGGTCTGGTTTCTATCTTCGCTAACGACGTCCAACCCGACACATTCGCCAAACTCGTTGATAATAAGACCAAGCTCGTCTGGCTCGAGTCGCCGACCAACCCATTGCTTCGCTGCCTCGATATCGCCGCTATCGCAAAGATCGCCCACGATGCCGGAGCGCGGCTCGCAGTGGACAATACTTTCGCCACGCCCGCCTTGCAGCAGCCGATCGCGTTAGGCGCGGACTACGTCGTCCACTCGACCACCAAGTACATCGGTGGCCATTCGGACGTCATCGGCGGGGCGGTCATCGTCAACGACGCCGACCTCATGGAGCGGGTCGCTTTCTACCAGAACGCCACCGGAGGCGTCCCCGGTCCGCTGGACTGCTACCTCCAGCAGCGAGGCATTAAGACGCTTGGCATCCGCATGGAGCGTCACTGTCAAAACGCAACCGCTATCGCCAACCACCTCCGAGGCCACGCGAAGCTATCGAGCGTGATCTACCCCTTCCTTGAGGATCATCCCGACTACGCCATCGCGAAAAAGCAGATGTGTGCCGGCGGGGGGATGGTGTCGATGGTCTTCAACGGCGGCGGCGAGTCTGCCATCCGGTTCTGTGAAAATCTCAGCGTCTTCTCTCTGGCGGAGTCGCTCGGCGGTGTCGAGTCCCTCGCCTGTCACCCCGCCATCATGACCCACGCCTCGATTCCCAAGGAAATCCGCGAAGCTCGCGGCGTCACGGACGGGTTGATGCGTCTCTCGGTCGGAATCGAAGACATCGCCGACCTGATCGCCGACCTCGACCAGGCACTGGGGAAGGCGTAGATGTTGGGTTGAACACGTGCAACAATGCCCAAGAAAGCGACTGACGAATGAGCCAACCCGAAGAAACCCAAGACGACGGATGGGACCACGGTTGGGAGGAGCATCGAACGCGCCAGCTTCGCCGCATGGCTGAGTTACCGTTCTCAAAGAAACTTGAGTGGCTTGAAGAAGCTCAGAAATTCGGCGAGTTCCTGATCGACCAGGCAAATCGCAGCAAGAAAGACAAAGGATGAACGTTGTGATCCATGGTACTCCGATTTAATGGGCTTTGACATCAGATGGCAAGTTTAATCTTAGTAGTAATAATCAGCACGATGGGCGCTGGGGATTTCGATCCTCGTTCGATCCCGCCCGGCGAGCGCATCGCGTATGTCAACAAGTACGCTTCGCACCCCGAAGGCCGTTCCGC
>JAJRUK010000150.1 GCA_024277835.1 Planctomycetota bacterium
CGTCACGTTCACGGTCGCCGTGTCCGTGCCGCCGTTGCCGTCGCTCACCGTGTAGGTAAAGCTGTCACTGCCGTTGAAGTTGGCGTTGGGTGTGTAGCTGAACGTCCCGTCGCCGTTGTCCACTACCGTACCGTTGGACGCCTGCGTGAAGCCCGTGATCGAAAGCGTGTCGCCGTCCGGATCGGAATCGTTCGTCAGAACATTCCCCGTCGTTACCGTCGTATCTTCCGATGTGGTGGCTGTGTCATCTGCTAGAACAGGACCGGTATTCGAGCTCGCGCCAGACCCGCCGCCGGAACTTCCGCTTGATCCGCTAGAACCGGAGCTACCACTTGAGCCGCTAGAACCCGAGCTTCCACTCGACCCGCTTGAACCGGAACTTCCACTGGACCCGCTTGAACCGGAGCTACCGCTTGATCCGCTAGAACCGGAACCGCCGCCTCCTCCTCCGCCACCGCTAGAACCAGAACTGCCGCTTGATCCGCTGGACCCGGAGCTTCCACTCGACCCGCTAGAACCAGACCCGCCCCCGACTTGCCCGGGTGCGTAAGTCCCATCGCTTGTGGTGATATTCTCTACGCCGCTATAGCTGATGGAAAAAGACTCACCGCTTCCCATATCAACACTGATCGTGGAGCCGTCGTCCGTGATTTTATCATTCGAATACCCGGACAGATCGATCGTATCTTGCCCGCCGTTACCGCCGACGACGGTAATCGAATCGCCGTTCTGTGCTCCGGTCATCTGGAACGTATCGTTGCCTTGTCCGCCGTCGAGAGTGTCGTCCCCGCCACCGCTAATGAGAATGTCGTCGCCGGTCCCGCCGAAGAGTTGATCGTCGCCGGTCCCGCCATCAAGCGTATCGCTCCCGTTCTCTCCGAAGAGTTGGTCGTCCCCTCCCTGCCCAAAGAGCAAGTCGTTCAGGTTCCCACCGGACATCGTGTCGTCGCCGTCGAGACCGTAGGCTTCGTCGGCATCGTTTCCGCCGGTGAAAGTGTCGTCACCGGCAGTGCCCGTCCATGTCGCCGAAAGCAGAATGCGCGGTTCCAGCGATTCGAGCGAGAGAGCTGGCCTGGAAGCTGTCCCGTCGTCAGGGCGCGCGTCGCTGTTCTCGTTCTTTGTGCGCGCCGTCCCTTTTTTCGCATTACTTTTTCTCTTCTTCCGGGCCATTCTCTTAGTCTCCGTTCCTCGAAGCAGGTTTCCCTGTCGATGTGGTAGCCATGATGCGTTCTGTTGAGGTCTCTTCCCATTTTTCGATGCGGCGAAGCATCTCCTGAACCGAAACGCGATGAGTCGTCTTGCTCATCTGCGTGAGCGCATGAGCCCAAGCGCGCAAACCTTCCGCGTTCGCGTGCTTATCCCGAAGCAGCACACGGATGGCGCGCCACCAAGTGGAGTCAGGCTCTTTGAACTGAATCTGATAACCGCGATCGATCGCGTGGGCGACGTACTTCTTCGTAAAGCGACCGGGTTCGTTGTCGCTGTCGATGATGATCGGACTGACCCCCGAATCAATCGCGGGAAAAATCCGATCGAGGTTCCACTCCCGTGCTTTGGGCAGAAGATCAGACGACCAGTCGTATTTGGACGAATCCTCACCGACCTGCGTGTAGAAGTATTCGTCGAACTCGAAAACAACACCGCCCGATTTCGCCAGCTTTCTGGCGGCTTTCGATTTACCGCAACTCGGAAAACCGCGCATCAAGACCATGACTTTCGACTTCTTCGGCTCTGGTCCGCACTTGCAATCGCCGGACTCGTCAATCTCTGGTAGCAAGACGCCGGCTGCGATCAACTTACGGACTCCGCAAACAAAGTCGGCAGAAATAGACCCGACGTCCGTCGGGAGCGACTCCGAAAGCTCCTTTAACACATCCCCAAGACGACAGGTACCGTCGCAAAGACGCAACAGCTTGACCAGGCGGACATCGGCTGTCCACGAGCGGGAAAGCCCGCCGACAAGCTCAACGCGCGCCCCGACGCATTGCCACTCTCCCTCAGACGGTTCGCACTTTTGATCTAGTCGAACGCGCGACGAAACCCGAAACCGCGTTTGAAACAACTTTGCGTCGTCACAAGCGTCTTCGAGATAATCCTGAAGCGCAAACCCCTCAAGAACGTCCGTTCCCGCGCCGTCGCCCAACCGCGATGCCCATTCGTCGATACGAACCCAGTGCTTGGCCTCACTCTGCCGGCGCAAGGTGATAAGCCCAGTACTGATCGCCTCAATTGCTTCACGCCGATAGAAATCCATCCAGCGGGCGAAGCGATCGTTCGCGTTTTCGGCGTTGTGGAGCGTACTGCAAAGCGCCTTGGCGTAAGCAGTCGGCGTCTGCGTTAGACGACGCATCACCCACGCATCGCAACCGATCCCATCGAACCAGCGCGACACATCTTCGTGCCAATTACGATCGCGACAATGTCCCCAGCCACGAATCGTCTGACAGAAACCGCCCTGTTCCAGAAACCTCGGGGCTTCCCGAATAATCCGCTCGACCGTCGCACCACCGCACTCACGGACACCACGATGCCCGTTCTCCATATCGGGTGAGATGATCGAAGACGCACCCGACACGATCAGATCAAACGACATCCGACGAACCGGCTCAAAGAAGTTCCCGCGATGCACGGAGACGTTGGAACAATCGTTCAACTGAGCGTTGAACCGGGCGAACATGACAGCCCGCGGATTTGCATCAATCGCGTGAACGCGTTCACAGAATCCCGAAGCTATCAGGGCCAAAACTCCACAGCCCGTGTGCAGGTCCAACATCCGCTTCGCAGGGCGATGAATCATCAGCTTCGTCAGCGCGATGCGGCTGGGCGTGACACCTGAAACGAGATCAGACCGTCCATTTCGGACGGTCTCAAGACTTTCAACTGCAACAAGAAGCCCGTCGTACGGAAGTAACCGAATCGTGGGAACAACGACGCCGTCATTTTGCTTGAGGACTTGCGCACGGGTCCACGAGTCAATCTTCATGGATCCAAGCGCGCGTTGCGCGTCCTCAACCGGAACTTCGACATTCAGAAGAAACAGCCGTACGAGTGTTTCGAGCGGAGAACCGCCGCCCGTCAACGCGAGCAGCTCTGGAAGATCAGCCGCACTCGGACTCGACACGGCCTTCCCTTTGAAGAGTTTGGAAATCTCCGCAGACTTGTAACCCGCCCCTATCAGCACGTCACGAGCACGCAGAAACTCAGCCTCATTAGAGAAACCCAGTTTCTCGGCGCTCGCGTCTTGCGGGTCGCAATGACCAACCGACGTTTGAGTCGCAGACGCGTTGCCCCAGCCAAAAAAGATATCGTCCCCGTACGTCCCGAGGCCATCCGCGGGAAGCAGAGAACTGGGCGATAGTGTCGTATTTTTCCGCGCAGGCGTGCTATGGCTCCTGGTCGCCCGTCGTTTTCGTGACTTGGTTGTCCGGCTCATCCCGATCCCCTTTGCCCATTGAAAACGCCCCACAGAACTATTCTGGGACGCAGCCTTACGACGCTCTATCTACTTCACCGTACGATATGGACGGAGTGGATGTGAGCAGGGGTCTGATATTGTGGACGCGCGGGATGAGCCGCGAAGATTCGCGGACCTAG
>JAJRUK010000151.1 GCA_024277835.1 Planctomycetota bacterium
TCGGCGGGCTTTTTTCGGAGCGTGTTCTTAGGGCCAGTGATCTTCGACTTCGCATAGTCAGAGAAAAACCGCAGCGGCTTTCGCATTCCGCCGCCTTCGTCTTTTTTCCTCGGCGTATCTTGCGAAAAATACTGATACGTCCCGTACCCGCCAAGAAGATCGGGCACGCCCATCCCCGACAGACAGCACATGTGGCCATGCTTCGACGGACTCGGCGGATAGTTCGACGGGATGTCGTAAATCTTCACGGGTATCCCGCGCTCGTCGAGGTAGTCCCAAAAAGGCGTCCCGTTTCGCTTTAACAGCGTCTGCGTCGGATTGTGATTGAAAGGCCAAAACGTCAGCGGAATCTTGTACTCGCCGACATCCCAGCCGTCGTCGCTCTTGACGGTCTCAGCGGCGGAGTAATACGGAGCGCACTGCTTTTTCGGATCGCGATGCACGAAATCGAAAATCCCATGCACGCCAGGCCCCGCACCGGTAATAAAATTCGACCACGCGACCGGACTCTGCGGAGGAATGCTTGTACCAAGCGGTTTGAACCCGCTCGCATCACGCATCTTCTTGAGATTGGGCAGCCGCCCCTCGTCCATGAGCTTTGTACACAGACGCGGGTCCATCCCGTCAAATCCGATCACTACAACGCGCGGATGCTTCGACGCATCGTCCCCGCAAGCGCCGCACGAGATGGCGACCATCGAGCATAGAATCAATAACTTCGTTCGCATGTTCAAACGCTACGCCTTCGCAGGCGCTTTCTCTGCTGGGTACACACCACGTTTGCCGTTTGTCGATACAACCCGCCCGTTCGTCGATCCGTTCCCGACCGCAATCGGAAACGTCTTCCCATCCATGTGCCCGGGGACATCAACGCCAAACAGATCCAGCACCGTCGGACCAATATCCATCAACCGAAGAGCGTCCGAGTCGATCTTCTTATTGCAAAACAACACGCCCGGTACAAGGGCTGGATCGATGCAATGATCCCCGCTCCACGCCTTGGTGTTGTCATGAAAGACGCGATCGGTAATTTCACCTATCGCAGCCTCCCACGAAACCCGATACCCCGCGTTGTATCCAAGAATCAAGTCGGGACTCTCTTCAACATACGGACCATGATAAATCTTGCGAGAGTTAAACGCCCGGTTGATCGCGACTTCGCCGCGCTCCGTATCCATCAGTCCCGTCAACTTTCCGGAAAGCTCCTCACGAAGGGCACCTGCGTCTTTCGGATCAACGATCCCCTGCGCCTCGCGACCCTTCACGTTCAACCAGATACCGGCAAGACCAAGGCAAAATGCTTTCGTCTTTGACCAATCGACATTGGCGAGGTATTTCTCACCGCGCTTGCCGTCCTTGAGCACCAGATAACCATTTTCCTCAAGCCAAACGTTCAGGTCGATCCCCCGGCGGAACGAGCTAAACCCATGATCGGAAATCACGAACAGAACGTTCCCATCACGCTCGCACTCTTTCATTGTTCGCCCGACAAGGTCGTCCATCCGCGTATACAGATCATCAATCGCCGTGCGCCGCTGCTCGCCACCCTGACCGTTGTCGGCCGGATGACCCTTCTCAATATACCGCCAGAACATGTGCTGAATTCGGTCGGTCCCATCAAACACACACACGCATAATCCGCGACGTACCTTCTCTAGCGCATCGAAGAACATCTCCTCCCGCTCCGCGTCCGCTTCGAGACACTGATGCAGGAAACCGTCGTCATCAAGAATCTGCGCGTTGAGTCCCCACGTATCTTCCGCAAGTCCCAGCGTCGCATAAGGCCCCTGCCGTTTGGCGTGATAGGTCGAAAAAACCGACGGATGCGAAATGGGCATGGCTGGTTTGTTCGGATCAATCTGAATCGGCGTCACATACATCTCGAACTCGGGCTGCGTGCGAATCAGGTGGAACTCGCAAATCCCGCGTACCTTTGCACCAAGCGCACCCTTGAAATCAACGTTGACCCACGGCGTATATTCGCCTGCGATCAGCGAGAGCTTTTCCCCGCAAACGTTCAACGTCGCGCGTCCGTCTCCGGTGATCGCCACTTCAAACGGACACCGCAGCGGATCGGATGACTCGATCAGGCCATCTGTCGGACCAACGAGGTAACTGCGAATCGTATCACCCTCGCGCGTCACGTGAATCTGCTCACCGCCGGTATGCTCCGAATCCTTCTCCGATCGCGTCGAATAAAAAGAAAACGTCCCCTGCGTTCCGCGAAGGTCGGGCACGCACATCGCAGAGAGCAATACGCCATGAAAACTTTCGGGCGGAAACGTAATGGGAACGCGAATGATATTGCTGAAGACGCCATGCTCGCCAAGGATGTTCCAGAACGGTTTCCCCTTGCGCAACAGGCGAACGTCCGCACGACCAAGCGGAATCCGATACTTACCGATCTTCGCGGTCTTCTGTGAACCGCTAATTCGTACGGACGACATCGTCGGCATATAGGTCCGCCGGTCGCGCGTGAGAAAATCGTAAATGTTATGCTTCCCCGGATTGCAGCCCGTCAAGAACGTCGACCACGCAACGGGCGACAGCGGCGGCGCCGTCGTCGCAAGGCGCTTAAAGCACCCCTGCGCCGTGAGCTTTGAAAAATTCGGCAGCTTCCCCTCTGCCATGTACTTTTCAGCAAGACTCGGCTCAAGACCATCTAGCCCCAACACCACAACTCGCTTCACGCGAGCTTTCTTCATGGCCTTGCTGCCACGGATCGCACGAATCGCATATCGCAAGGGCCAAAGCACAAGCGCCGCCAGCCCGGAGAAAACCGCCGCAAAAAACGCAAACAGCGTCGTTCCAACCGCAAACCCTGCACCGGGACCGATGTACGCATGGGCCGTTGAAACCGGCACGAGCAGCGCAGCGACTGCCACGACAACGACAAGATGAATTTGGAGTGTTTTTTTCATTCGCCCATTAGACCCGCCAACGCAATACGAAGCGCCGACAGATGCGACACCACATGTGTACGAACCTGTCATAACTGCCACAAGGGTACCTCCCCGCAACTGGTTCCGCGACCCCTTTGTCGCTAGAATCGACCGGACCAAAGGCTGGCCGGGCTGCGGTCCTTTGTAACAAGCGACCGCCTCATCGAAATACGCTAAGCGGAGAAAACTCTATGCTGTCTCGTGTCCTCATCGCGTCCTTTCTTCTCGCGTTCGTCTCACCCGTTTTCGGCGAGACCAAGTCCGAACCCGTCGAGCCGACCATCGAGCACGGTTCCATCGCCGCTCAATACCAGGGCGCCGCCACAAAGATTATCGACGCGGTCATGGCCAAGAATCAGGCCTACGAACGCTTAGAGTACCTCTGCACAAGAATAGGCCATCGCCTCAGCGGATCCAACGGTCTTACCAAGGCGATCAACTGGGCTGTCAGCGTGATGGTCAAGGACGGGCAGGAAAACGTTCGCCCGGAGCGGGTCATGGTCCCCGCTTGGTTTCGCGGGGCGGAAAACGCGCTCATCACGCACCCGCGAGCTCAACCGCTCACCATCCTGGGATTGGGCGGTTCCGTCGGAACGAGCGGCAAAGGGATCACGGCCGCAGTCGTCGTCGTCGAACATGAAGACGACTTCCTGTGGCTTGATGAGGAGGAAAAGGTCCGAGGGAAAATAGTCCTCTACAACAACAAAATGCCCGAGTACGACCCCGAGACCGGATCAGGTTACGGAACAACGGTTCGATTCCGCAGCAAAGGCGCAAGCATGGCCGCCGCTCGACATGCCGTCGCGGTCTTGGTGCGATCCGTCACGGCGAACAGCCTGAACACGCCGCATACCGGCGCTCTGCGATACGACGACAAGTATCCGAAGATCCCCGCGGCGGCGATCACAACCGAAGACGCCGAACTCATCGCGCGCCTGATCAAACAGGGCGAGGCGGTGTCGGTTCATCTCTCGATGAACGCACGAATGCTGCCAGACGCTGCGTCGGCAAACGTTGTGGGTGAGCTGCACGGATCAACCAATCCCGAGGAAATCGTCATCATCAGCGGACACCTCGACTCGTGGGACGTAGGCCAGGGTGCTCACGACGACGGCGGCGGATGCATCATCGCCATCGAAGCGATCAACGTACTCCGAAAGCTCAACATGATCCCAAGGCGTACCATCCGCGTCGTCCTCTGGACCAACGAAGAGAACGGCCTGCGCGGCGGGAAAGCATACGCCCGCGAGCACGAAGCGGAGCTGCCCAACCACGTTGTCGCCATCGAGTCGGATAGCGGCGTCTTCCACCCCACCGGATACTCCGTCGAAAACGAAGACCCGGAAAAGCAGGAAATCGGTGCCCGACAACTCCGCGACATCATGCGACTGCTAGCCCCGCTCGGACCGATGAAGATCACCACCGGACACTCCGGAGCAGACGTTGGCCCCATGCGGCAAGGCGGCGTGATGCTGATGGGACACCGCGTCGAAGGATCAAAATACTTTGACTACCACCACACCGCCGCCGACACCATCGACAAAGTCGACCCCGAAGAACTCAGCAAGAACGTCGCATCGCTGGCGACCGTCGCCTACATCCTCGCCGACATGCCCGACCGACTCGGGACAACGTCAAGAAAAGAAGGCGCAACCCACTAACCCGCATATTTCATCAGGGTTTGTGTTGCAACATCGCTTCGATCCCGCCTCAAACAGACGGAGGGGCCGGGAGTTCGTTCAAGCAGTGTTGAAGATAGATTGCCCCAAAGAGGATCGTCCAAAGCCGCGATACTACAAGACGCTTACCGTATCGGAGCCGGTAATGACCAACCAGCCTGTTGCGCACTGAGAGCATGACAAGAATGACAAGCACCAGTCCAACGAAGTCGAACGTTTTCAGTGCTCCGTCATCTGGCGACACACTTGCCGCCCCAGCCGCGCCGGAGTCTCCGATGACCGCCCAAAAGAAACCCACCGCATACACGATCGCGACAAAAGTCGGGGCCACCCACCCGATGGGAGGACCAGCGAGACAGTTTAGCTCCTTCCGTCGCAGCAAGACCCAGATCGGATGGAACACTCCGGCTGTTATCACGACGTTCACGATGACAAGTAGAACAGAACGACGCCCGAAAAGGACCCTCTCATCCAACTCTGGCGAGTCGGTCGATATCGCCTCTTCGGGATGCCCTGTTTGCTCCGGTGATCGTCGCATGTTCCTCATCGACATCATTTCGTAACCGCGTTGGCATGACTCACCGCCATGCGCTTCACACGATGGAACACCCGGCCCACGAATAAAACAATCCCCGCCTGGTGATCCATGCGAGAGCCTTAAAACAATGTCGCGTCTGGCTCGACTTGCTTGGGTGTAGTCGGGGTCGGCGTGTACGGTAAACTCAAATGATCGTACGCCGCCTTGGTCGCCTGTCGCCCTTGTCGCGTCCGGATCAAAAAACCAATCTGCAACAAGTACGGCTCCACAACGTCTTCGAGTGTATCGCGTTCCTGCCCCATCGTCGCGGCGATCGCTTCGATCCCCGCCGGCCCGCCCTTGTAAATTTTGATCAGAGACGAAAGAAACGATCGGTCAAGCTCATCCAGACCCAGCTCGTCCACCTGCTGAACCTCAAGACCCTCACAAACGATACGTTCATCGAGCGAACCGTCACCGCGAACCTGCGCGTAGTCTCGCACGCGCTTCAACAAACGGTTTGCAACGCGCGGCGTACCGCGACTTCGCGACGCAATCAACTCAAGCGCACCCGGTGCAGACTTCAACTCAAGCTTTTGCGCAGACCGCGCAAGAATCGTGGACAACTCATCGGTCGTATAAAAATCAAGATGATACCCGTGACCAAACCGATCCCGCATCGCACCGCTAAGCATCCCCGCCCGCGTCGTCGCACCGATCAACGTAAACCGCCGCAACGAAAAATTCACGACCCGACCACTAAGCCCGCCCTCGATCGTGTAATCAACGCGAAAGTCTTCCATCGCCGGATACAAAAACTCTTCGACGATCTTCGGCAAACGGTGAACCTCGTCGATGAAAAGAACGTCACCCGTTTCCAGATTCGTCAGAAGCGCCATGAGGTCTGCCTGCTTCGCAAGCGATGGACCGGACGTGATCCGAGGCGCTTTCCCCGTCATCTCGCGCGCAATCACGCTCGCCAGCGTCGTCTTCCCAAGCCCCGGCGGACCGCCGAGAAGAATATGTTCCAACGGCTCCCCGCGATGCTTGGCAGCCGTCATGGCGATCTCAAGTTTTTCAAGGACCGCCCGCTGCCCGATCATCTCGGACATCGTCTGCGGACGAAGGGCCGTATCGACGGTTTCATCCCCCGCTCGCGTCTGCCCTGAAAGTATTCGATCGCGTGCCATGATTACGAATTCAAAATAGCGAATTGAAAATAAAGAATGACGCTCGGTGAAACCGTATGCCTCGCCGAATGCGCTCGATTCATCATTTTAGATTTGCTATTCTCCTCTATCCTTCCACGCCGGATTTTACACGATACGCGACGCGAACCCACTCGTCCGCCGAATCCGTATCGGGGTGAAGCTGCCCCGCTCGTTCGATCCACTTTTCCGCCTCGCTACGCGGATCGCCCCACGCGACAAGAACCTCAAGCGCATCACGCTGCGGACGAGAAAGCTCCGCAACGTCCTTGCTCCCGCTTGTGATCTCGCCGATTGCAAGATCGCTCACCTTGCCCTTAAGGGTAGCCACAATCATCTCGGCTGCACGCGGACCCACCCCCGGCAGCGTCGCCATCGACTTCGTATCGCTCGTCTCAATCCACGATGCGATCCGCCGAACAGGTTGCGCAAGCGCTTTGAGCGCCTTGCGAGGACCAATCCCCTTCACGCCAACGAACCGCGAAAAGAAAAGGCGATCCTCTTTGTGCAAGAATCCAAGAATACGCGGTGTTAGCTGTCCCGATGTCTGATTGCCTTCGTAAAACTCGACCGTGTGAAGCGTCACCTGCTGACCGCGATAGGCTGCGAGTTCGCCCACAGAAAAACGCGGAACAAGCACCTCCCGAGCAACGCCGTCCCGCTCGATAATGGCTGCTTCTTCGGTAACCTCAACCAATGCACCCGTCAGGCGAACGATCATTCTGCCACCTCCATCGGACGAAGGTCCGCAATCGCCGTCCGATCCGAATCCGCCCCGCAGCAAAGCGCGATCGCCAGCGCATCGGCTACGTCCGGCGGTTCGGGAATTTCAGAAAGACCAAGCGTCGTCTGAATCGCTCGTTGAACCTGATCCTTGGTCGCTCGACCGTTACCCGTCAGGTATCGCTTAACCTGGGTGGCTGCGTAACTGCGAACCGGAATCCCACGACGCGATGCCACAAGCAACATCACGCCCCGAGCATGGCCCATCAAGATCGCCGTCCGCGGATGTTTGTAATGAGCGTAAAGCTGTTCAACCGCGACTATATCTGGTTTATGCTCAGATAAGATTGCGTCCAGATCGGATTCGATCGCTACCAGCCGCGTTTCAAGAGGTGCTTTCGCGTCGAACCGGCAAACGCCAGCGTCAACCACAACCGGCTCCCGCGATCCGCAAGTGCGCACCACACCATAACCGGTAATCAAAAGCCCAGGATCAATTCCGCAAACCACCGCATCCATACGGTCTACACCCTCCATCGCAAAAAGTCCGCGGACAACGTTCGATCGCTCAGGAAAAACAGAGCCGCGCCCGTAAGGAAGCGATTTCTCCACTCACGCTACGGACTCTCGAACGTTCGCTCCCTAACGGTCGCAGCTCGGAAAGAACGGCGTTCGCGTCTACACGGCAAACGCAGTCACCAAACGCGTTCAATGAGGATCCAACCGAGATCGCGACCGCAACTTTCTCGACTTGTGCTTTCCCTTACGCGCTTTCTTGGCCGCCGCCTTTTTCTTATTTACATGCTTTTTCTGGATTTTGGTTCTGGCTGGCGCATGCTGTTTCGACACACCCCTCGTCCTGTGTGGCCCCGCTACTGGAGCACGATACGACCTCGCCGACGCCGTCAGCCATCGACCGCCCCGGAAAACATGCCCGCAATTAGGCCCATGACGATGACCCGAGAGAACAATAACCCGCGACCCGTTCCAGAAGTGGTCAGGGCAGAGGTTCGTGCAAATGTGCGTCTGGTCAACATAAACGACGCGCCGACGGGGTATGGGGTGATCTTCACGGACGACAACGTGCCTGCCCCCGCAACCGCTCACCAAGACCGCAACAAGACATAGTGGTAAAATATGAAGTTGACGCATAATCTCCTCCGTACCCTTCGCTTGCCCATCCGAACACACCGCTACCGCATGATTCGACAAATCACGCACCCACAGGTTAGCACTGGCGTCGAAAAATGTCGAAACATCCACCCTCCGTGTGGCACCGGCATCCAGCCGGTGAGAATCTCGCCCCCCGCTAGA
>JAJRUK010000152.1 GCA_024277835.1 Planctomycetota bacterium
ACCCCGAAGCGAAGGGCCTCTACGTTCTCGAAGCGATGGCGAGCGGAGTCCCCGTTGTTCAGCCAGCGCACGGATCATTCCCCGAACTCATCAGCGCAACCGGCGGCGGCATCCTTTATGATCCAACTTCCCAGAACGCCAACCCGCTCGCAAACGCCATTGCGTCGCTCATGGACGATCCGCAGCTTTGTCGTACACTCGCCGCAGACGGAAGGGCAGCCGTCCGGGCATCTTTCAACGAAGACATCATGGCTACCAAGACTTGGGAAATCTACGAATTACTTTGCAAGTAGAACGCTCGACGCTCTGCAAGCGTAGATAATTCAGAACGTGCGTGAGAAAATGTATCTGAGTGTCTGCGACAAACCGAGCCGCGCCCGTAAGGAAGCGATCCGGTATAGTTGGTGAACAGGCTTCCTTACGGGCGCGGCTCGGAAAGAGATTTCTCTCACTCGGCCAATGGGAGCTATCTCACCCTCTTGTGTGGCACCGGTTTGTAACCGGTGATTTTCTGGTGCGGCACCAGCTTCTAGCCGGTGATTCAGTCAACCAACAGCCAGAGCAAAGACAATGACCAACAACGCAACCAAAACAAAACTGATCGCCCGCAACATCGAAAACGCTTCAACTCCGGCGCAGGCGAACTCACCATCCTTGACGGAGCATCGCTTGAGCTTACCTCCGGCGAGTCGCTCGCCATCATGGGGCCATCCGGTTCAGGAAAAAGCACGCTCCTTAACATCATCGGAACCCTCGAAACCCCCACCGCTGGCGAGATCGTCATCGATGGCTGCAACCCGTTTGCGCTTTCCGAAACCGACCTCGCGCGGTTTCGGAATCAAACGATCGGCTTTGTGTTTCAAGAGCACCATCTCCTCCCGCAGTGCAGCGTACTGGAAAACGTTTTACTCCCGACCCTCGCCGACCCCGACTCGCCCGACGCCGAGCAGCGCGCCCGCGAGTTGCTTGATCGCGTTGGCCTCGCGGACCGACTCGACCATCGGCCCGCTCAGCTTTCCGGGGGCGAGCGTCAGCGAGTCGCCATCGCCCGCGCGCTCGTCAACAATCCGTCGGTCCTGCTCGCTGACGAGCCGACGGGAAACCTCGATGCAAAGACGGCTGAGACCATCGCCGATCTGCTCACGGAAATCCATCACGGCGAAAACACGATCCTCATCGTCGTCACGCACAGTCAAAAACTGGCCAACCGCTACGACCGATGCGTAGAGTTGGTCGCTGGCCAACTCGAATCGAAATAGGATAAAACGCGGTGAAATTCGCAACCTACAACCGCCGATCGCTCGCCCACTTCTGGCGAACGAACCTCTCCGTCGCACTAGGTGCAGCCGTCGCGACCGCAACGCTTACCGGGGCGCTTGTCGTCGGCGACTCGATGCGTGCCTCGTTAAAAGAAGCAGCCATCGGACGCCTCGGCACGATCGACGACGCGATGGTCGCACCGCGCATGTTTCGACAAACCCTCGCGGACGACCTCGCCAAAGACCCAACTGTCAAGGGAAAAATCAAAGCGATCGCCCCCGTGCTTCTTCTCAAAGGAAGCGTAAGGCACGCGGACTCGGGCGCTCGATCCAACGGCGTCAGCATCATTGGGTCGAACGAGCGGTTCTGGTCACTTAATCGCGAAGCGGACCCGTCGCCACCGGAACTGAAGGGCCGCAATGTTGTTCTCAACAGCGCTCTCGCGGCTGAACTCGGCGCGAAAGTCGGCGACGACGTACTTGTTCAAACCGGAAAACCGAGCGCCATTTCGACAGAGTCACTACTAGGCAGGCGCGACGACACGACCTCAACACTAAGACTCACAGTCACCGGCATCCTCCCCGCGCAAGGACTTGCCGCTTTCGACCTCAACCCGCGGCAAGCATCCCCCAAGAATGCCTTCGTTTCGCTTGCCGTTCTTCAACGCGCGACCGATCAGAAGAACCGCGTTAATGCGATCCTCCTTGATGAGGAAGACGGACGCGAACTCAGCTCCGAATCGCTCGAATCCGCCGTCGAAAGGAACCTCCAGCTCGAAGATGTTGGACTAAAACTCCGAGTGGATGCCAAGTTTGGTTACGTCGCGCTTGAAAGCGACGCCATGCTCATTGAACCGGCGATCGAAACCGCCGCGATCTCCGCCGCCAAGGAAATCGGTGCAGGAACATCGTCGATCCTGACGCAACTCGCCAACGCGATCCGAAAGACTGGCGGCGATACCACCATCCCCTACTCCACCGCCGCCGCTATCGACCCTAACTCCAAGACCGCGAAATCATTTCGCATGAAGGCGGGCAAGATGCTCGCGAACGACCGCGACATCCTTCTAAACGCATGGGCTGCCGACGACCTCGACGCCAAGATCGGCGACACGATCGAAATCGACTATTACGTCACGAGTACAGGCGGAAAGCTCGATACGAAGACGGATTCTTTCACGCTCTGCGGAATCCTCCAGCAAGACGGTTTCGCAACCGACCCTGGCTTCATTCCCGAATACAAAGGCGTCACCGACACCGAAAACCTCGCCGACTGGGACCCGCCATTCCCGGTAGACCTCTCCCTTGTTCGCGACAAAGACGAAAGATACTGGGACGACTATAAAACGACGCCCAAAGCGTTCATCTCCCTCGCCGACGGGCAGAAACTTTGGGCGAATCAACCCGAACGCTTCGGAAAGATAACGTCGATCCGAGTCACACCGCCACCATCCGAGCCAACGATCGAGTTGAAAGACCTCGCGAAAAGATTCAAGAAGACACTCCTCGCCAAACTCGACCCCAAAGCACTAGGCCTATCCTTCGACCCAATCCGCAAGACCGTCATCGAAGCAAGCAAAGGCAGCACAGACTTCGGCGGACTGTTCATTGGATTCAGCTTCTTCCTTATCGCGTCGGCTGCCATGCTTGTGGCACTACTCTTTCGCCTCTCCATAGAACAGCGTACTTCGGAAATTGGTTTACTCCTCGCCACGGGGATTCAACCGCGCATCATCACACGCCAACTTATCGTACAGGGACTATGGCTTTCTATCGCCGGAGCGATTATTGGTACAGCGGGCGCACTCGGATACGCAGCTCTGATGCTGAGCGGATTGCGTTCCATCTGGTCGAGCGCGGTCAACGCACCGTTTTTGAAAATGACAGCCACCCCGACCTCGCTCGCCATCGGAGCGGTCGCAAGCGTCATGGTCGCCGCAGGGGCAGCCGCGTTGAGCATCCGAACCATCACCCGCCACTCGCCGCGATCGCTTCTCGCAGGAAAACTCGAATCCTCCTCCTCGCAGCAACCCACCGAAGGCGGCAGGGCTAAGCCAATCGCGATCTTCATGAGTGTCATCGCTATGGCACTCTTTGCTCTTTCTCTCACGACCGATGCGGTCCCGCCGGTCATCGGTTTTTTCGTCAGTGGATTCGCGGCCCTTGTTGCAGGGCTGGCTATCCTCGCCCAGTATCTCAAAACAACCGTCCCTAAGACAATCCGCACAAAGGGCACCTCGGCGATGCTAAAACTCGCCGCCAGAAACGCCCCCAGACACTTCGCACGAAGCGTCACGACGGCAAGCTTGATCGCCTCGGCTGCGTTTTTGATCGTCTCGCTGGAAGCGTTCCGCCTTCGCGCCGACGATACCGGCAATGACAAACGCTCTGGCACTGGCGGATTTGAACTCTTCGCCGAATCGTCAACGCCGCTCCCCTATGACCTTAACACGAACATGGGGCGCGAAGCGCTGGGTATCGAAAAAGACTTCGCGGGCACAACGATTACACAGTTACGACTCCGCCCCGGTGACGAATCCAGTTGCTTGAACCTCTACACGCCGCGCGACCCGCGCATCGTCGGCGCACCGCCCGCGATGATTCAGCGCGGCGGATTTCGTTTTGCCAGTCCGATGCAACTCGACGACATGAACCCAAACAACCCGTGGACCTTGCTCAAGCATCGCTTCGAGGACGGCGCGATCCCCGCCATCGGCGATGAGGCTGCGGTCCTCTGGCAACTTCATCTCGGTCTCGGGAAAGACCTCATGATCAAAGACGAGCGAGGCAACGACCGCAAACTCCGCTTCGTCGCGTTATTGAAAGGAAGCGCCCTTCAAGACGAGATCATCATCGCCCAAGACCGCTTCACGGAACTCTTCCCATCGATCGCGGGCCATGCGTTCTTTTTAATCGACACCGATGATGAGAACACCGCATCTCTCGAATCAACGCTCGAACAAGACCTGACCAACTACAGTTTCGACGTCGCCTCGATGACCAATCGCCTCGCCGATTACAACGCCGTCCAAAACACGTACCTCTCGACGTTCCAGGCGCTGGGCGGACTCGGACTGATTCTCGGAACCGCAGGACTCGCCGTTGTTCTTCTTAGAAATGTCTGGGAGCGCCGCCGAGAACTCGCGATCATGCGGGCCATCGGATTCTCGCGTCGCGCCATCGCCACCGTCGTCCTCGCCGAGAACATCGCACTGGTCGCCGCCGGTCTTGGCATCGGAACCGCCGCCGCCCTTGTCGCAATCCTCCCGCCCATCCTGCAAAATGCTCAAACCATTCCCGTCGCATCGCTCGTGTTCGTCATCGCCGCCGCCTTCGCCATCAGCCTCCTCGCCGGAACGGTCGCCGTCCGGCAGGCAGTAAACGCCCCGCTCGTCGGCTCACTCCGCGCCGAGTAACGAAACTCCTCTCGCAAAAGAATTCACAGCCAAGCACGCACAGAGTGAACGTAACTACCTGTCAATTAGGCACTTAGGGGAATATCCGGGGATCGGATCGCGACCAGCGCCGGACGAAGACGCCATAACAACATATACCACCGAAGCTTACGTCTATTTCACGAAAGAAAACACTTGCGTCCCGGAGCACCGACTGATAATATAGGGCGTCCGAAGGGCCGGGTAACGGGTTTCCCGGAACTCTCAAGGCAACCTGTCACGCTGCCAGCTTCTTGATTTTGCGGCTTCGCGCGTAATACAATCGACGGGTTGTTTTGGTCGGACGGACGCTGCGTTTGTTTCGACCGCAGCCCGACAATTTTGCTTCCACTCGCTGCGGCACCCTATGACCGCGCCAACTTAAATCGGGGTGCCGCACGCCTTTTTTACGCAAATAATTATCGCCGCACATCTCGTATCGAGAAACCCAGACCACGAACGGTCCTGAATACTGTAATCGCGACGGAAAGCGAAAGAGGTGTTGCGAGAAAGAAGAAAGGTACAGGCCTTGAAGATCGCAGGGCGAACCGCGAACTACTCGGGCGAGTCGTCCGTTTTGTCCTCGCTACCGACTTCGGAATCATCGGCGCGGTCGGAATCGACGCGGGCATTGGATTCTGGGTCGTTCACATTGACGCCCGTCAACAGCGTACCCGCCGCCGTCTGTTTCTTGATAATCGCTTGGACGAATTCCAAGCGTTCGATCAAAATCGTCATATCAAAAATACGATCGTCCGGGTTATGCCGACAGCAGTCGTTGACAAGACGTGTCACCGAGACGGGAAGTTCTTTCATCGTGGCTGCGCGGGTCTCGTCCACACGCCGACCGATCAAGTTCTCGGCGTGCATCCCGGCGGTCTGATTCATCTCGGTCGCAATCGCGTTGCCGGTCAGAACCTTGTGAAGCGCCGCCCCCAAACCAAACACATCCGTCCGCTGATCCAGTACGCCCCGCTTGACCTGCTCGGGGGCCATGTAGTCGATCGTGCCCTGCACCTTTACCTTGGCCTCGTGTATCTTTGCACTCTGACCAAGGTCGATCAGTTTCACCTGATTGTCTGGCGTGAGCAGGATATTGTTTGGCTTCATATCGGCGTGGACATACCCGGCATGATGCATCGCCTGAAGCCCGTTTGCGACCTCAAGAAAAACCCGCAGCGTCTCCTCCATGGACCCCGCATACTCGCTATCCGCAAGGCAGTAACCGGGTACATACTCCATGAAAAGAATCGCACCGCGTACGCGAAGCCGCTGACGCAACAGTCGAAGCTCGTACACCTTGCGGATCACGGGATGATCCACCTTGGTCCCGATCGTATGCTCCGCCTTCATCAGATCGATGAAACTCGCGTCCTCTGGTTTGACGATTTTCACGATTTTCACCGTGTAGTCGCCGCCGGTTCTCATGCACCGCGCGCGAAAGAGTCGCGTCGACGCACCAACGCCGAGCTTCTCAATGATCCTATAATTCGGAATGTCAACTGCCACGAGATCGTAACCCTATCTTCAGCACAACAAGCGTGCGCAACACAGCACCAACTATCTACACATCGACACCGCTAGCGCCCGACATCCGCGAAGCAAAAAAAGCTAGGCAACGGGAGGAAAATAGGGGAGAATAAAAGGGCACTATAGACGCCGAAAAGCCGCCTAAAACAGATATTCCGCGTCGCCGAACCCCCGCCGCCTCGACGTAACCTTATAGGACCGGAATTGTCCGGTCAAACAGGAACGCCCGCGGATACCGTCTCAGGCTGATGCTCGCGATCCCCCTCCGCAGTAGAAACAGCCTTGCGGACCAATTTCAGCACCGTGATTTCCGCCGGACACAGGAACCTCACCCGAACCGGCAGCGACGTCCCAAGCCCAGGCGAGACGTGCAGCATCGTCCGCCCCACCCGATGAAGCCCACGCGCCATCTCTCGCGGAATCGCATCGTTAGGCCACACGCATCCGATAAACGGAAGCCGAATCTGCCCGCCATGCGTATGCCCGGACAGCACAAGGTCGATTCGATCATCCGGCAATCGATACACCGTCGATGGGTAATGAGCCATCAAAACCGTTGGCAAACTCGCTTTATTCCCGGAGACGGCAGCCGCCACATCATCCGCCCCGGCCACATTCTGATCGACGCCAGCAAGATAGAACGCCGCATCCCCCTCCCCGACAACGACCCCCTCATTATGAAGCCACCGAACCCCGAGCTTCATTTCCAGCGCAATCTTGCGACTATCGTGGTTTCCCAGCGTTGCATACACCGGCTTACGATCAACAATCGGAGCGAGAAACCGCTCGGCTAATCCCAGCGACCGCTCCCAGAGATGCCGGAAATCGCCAAAATCCCCCGTCAAGCAAGCAGCGTCATAGTCCAGCGAAAGAAGCAGCCGCTGCGCGCATGCACACACGCGGTCCCACTTCGAGAAATGCATGTCGGAAACGTGCGCAATCCGAAACCCGCAAAGTTGCTCTGGTAAATCAACCAAGGCAACCTCACGCTCCGAAACAACAACAGGCCCGTCTTTCGCAATCCGCAACGCAATCAACTCCTTCGCAACCTCGATACCCCGCGACTTTACCCCATACTGCCAAACTATCGGCGTAGCTGCGCGATCACCTTGCACAAACACGCGACCCGCCACAGCCGTCCAAAAAAAACGCCCCCGCACTACGCACGGCAGTACAGGGGCATCGATTTTCCATAACTACGCTACGACGCATACAGCGGCGTCGAAAGATATCGATCGCCACCGCTCGGCAGCACCGCGATAATCGTCTTCCCTTTATTCTCAGGAAGATTCGCGGCCCGATCGGCGGCACAAAGCGCCGCACCGCTGGAAATACCGCAGAAAAGGCCCTCTTCTTTGGCTGCCCGTCGTGCCCACGCAAACGCATCGTCGTTGGACACTTGAAGAACATCGTCAATCACATCGACGTTCAGATTGCCGGGAATAAACCCGGCTCCGATTCCCTGAATCATGTGCTTGCCGGGCTGAAGCGGTTTCCCTTCGCGCGTTTGCGCGATGACCGGCGACCCGTCCTGCTCGACGGCGTAACACTTGAACCCTGGTTTTTTCGATTTGAGCACTTCGCCGCAACCTGTAATCGTTCCACCGGTTCCAACACCCGAAACGAGAATATCTGCCTTCCCGTCCGTATCGTTCCAGATTTCCATGGCCGTTGTTTGTCGATGGACTTCGGGGTTGGCGGGGTTGTCGAACTGTTGCGGCATGAACGAGCCGGGGGTCTCCGCGACAATTTTCTCGGCTGCCGAGATCGCACCCTTCATCCCATCCGCCGCGGGACTCAAGACCAGCGTCGCCCCGAGCGCCTTGAGGATTGATCGCCGCTCGACCGACATGCTTTCCGGCATTGTCAGGGTCAGCTTGTAACCCTTCGCGGCTGCGACAAACGCGAGCGCGATCCCGGTATTCCCGGAGGTCGGCTCAACGATCATCGTCCCCGGACCGATCTTCCCATCGCGTTCGCCCGCGGCAATCATCGAAGCACCGATCCGATCCTTTACGCTCGATAGCGGGTTATAAAACTCCAGCTTTGCGTAAACATCCGCCGGGGCATTGATGATGCGGTTGATCTTAACCAGCGGAGTCCCGCCGATTCCGGAAACGATACTCTCGTGCTTTGCCATGACTCTCTCTCTTATGCGGGTACGATGCCCTTGGCACCTCTAACATAGTCGTAACGAGACCGAGGATACGAACGCCGCCAAACGCTGTCAACGAAGCTCCAACACTCGTGACCAGTGTGAAACTCCTACAAAACCGAGCCGCGACCGTGAGGGAGCGAATGTTTGTACGCTCTTGATGCTGGAAAATGTCGCTCCCTCACGGTCGCGGCTCTGAAATGTTCCCAACCACACACATCTGAGAACCAACCTCCTTACAGTGTTCAAACCCGACTTCACCGCCACGAGCGTACCACGCCTTAAGATGTCCGACTTCCAGCTCCCCCACCGGGATAATCACGTACACATGATCCAGCCAGGCAAACTCGACATCGCGTCGTGACGGCGCGGACGTCCCGTCCGTATGCGAATGATAAAACCCTACGATCGACCCCGACCGTGACCCCCACCCCGAACATCCCTCTCTATCCA
>JAJRUK010000153.1 GCA_024277835.1 Planctomycetota bacterium
AAACGGTAGTCTGACGAGGACAAGAGGCACCTGCCCCCGCGGCACTCCATTCTACTGAAAACAGCGCATCAATTGCAGCCCCTCTCGCCCGATAATCTATCAGTGCTTCCGGCCTGTCGGGGGTCGTCGGGGTCGGTCTGGGTTTGTCGGAGCGTCTCAGTTTTGATAAAGTCCGTCGGAACCCAGTTCGTCGAGTCGCGACGAGCAGAAAATACCGTATCGCATCGCGCGATCGCTACGCCGCACCGCCCAAGAAAGAAACGCAAGTTCAATGACCGACACGAATACGCCAGCAAACGTCGAAGACGCACCAAAACGATCCCTGAATTTCATCCAAGAGATCGTCGAGGAAGACAACCGAACCGGCAAATGGGGTGGCAAGGTCCACACACGCTTTCCGCCGGAACCCAATGGTTATCTCCACATCGGACACGCCAAGTCGATCTGCCTTAACTTCGGGCTTGCCAAGAAATACGGCGGCAAGTGCAACTTGCGCTTCGACGACACGAACCCGGTCAAAGAGGAACAGGAATACATCGACGCGATTATTGAGGATGTTCGGTGGCTTGGTTTTGACTGGGACGGTGAGCCTCTTTACGCTTCGAGCTACTTTGAACAAATGTACGAGTGGTCCGTTCAGCTTATCAAAGACGGCAAGGCGTACGTCTGCGACCTGCCGCTTGAAAAGGTGCGAGAGCTTCGTGGCAGCTTGAAAACGCCCGGAAAGAATAGCCCCTTCCGCGACCGCCCCGTCGATGAAAGCGTCGATCTCTTCGAGAAGATGCGCAAAGGCGACTTTCCCGACGGATCGAAGACGCTTCGTGCCAAGATCGACATGACGCACGCGAACATGAACCTGCGCGACCCGGTCATGTATCGCATCCTTCACGCGACGCATCCGCGGACGGGCAGCGACTGGTGCGTTTATCCGATGTACGACTGGGCGCATGGCCTGGAAGATTCGATCGAGGGCATTACGCACTCGATCTGCACGCTCGAATTTGAAGACCACCGCCCGCTCTATGATTGGTTCCTAAACGCCCTCGGCCTCCACCATCCCCAACAGATCGAATTCGCTCGTCTGGAGCTAACGCATACACTGATGAGCAAGCGAAAACTACTCGAACTCGTACAGGACAACACCGTCACGGGCTGGGATGATCCGCGCATGCCAACCCTTCGCGGAATGCGCCGCCGGGGCTACCCCGCGGAGTCCATCCGCGACCTCTGCGACAAGGTTGGCGTTGCCAAGATGCACAGCACGGTCGAATTCGCCCTGCTCGAACATTGCGTACGCAACACGCTCAACAAAACAGCCCCGCGATTCATGGGCGTACTCAACCCGCTCAAGGTCGTCATCGAAAACTACCCCGAGAACGAAAGTGAAGAGCTGGACGCCATCAACAACCCGGAAAACCCATCCGCGGGAACCCGCAAAGTTCCCTTTTCGCGAGAGATCTACATCGAGCGCGACGACTTCATGGAAGACCCGCCGCGTAAGTTCTTTCGACTCGGAATAGGCCGCGAGGTTCGTCTTCGTTATGCGTACTTTGTCACTTGCACAGAAGCGATCAAGGATGAAACCGGTGAGGTTGTCGAACTCCGCTGCACGTACGACCCTGCCACGCGCGGCGGCGACGCACCCGATGGCCGCAAGGTGAAAGGGACGATTCACTGGGTCGCGGCCAATCACGCCATCCCCGCTGGAATCCGGCTCTACGATCATCTTTTCGACAAGGAAAACCCGAACGACGCACCCGACGGCAAGGACTATCGCGTCAACCTCAGCGACAACTCGCTAACCGTCTTGGCAGATGCAATGGTTGAACCCGCGCTCAAAGGCACCGCCCCCGGATTCCATCTCCAATTCGAGCGAACGGGCTACTTTTGCGTCGACCTCGATACGACGCCGGAAAAACTCTTCTTCAGCCAGACTGTTTCCCTCAAGGACGCGTGGGCGAAGATGAAGAAAAAAGATAAATAGGACGCTCTGGTGCATGTATGACGCGACACACACGAGGATCGATTCAACGCATTCTTGACCGGGCGGATGCGATACGCCGTCCTCTTCTGGTATTGGTCGCGTTCCTGTTCGCTGGTAGCCTTCTTCTCGAAATCGGATACGGCGCTTCGCGAAGCGACCTTGTCATCACGCAAGGGGCGATCTGGTATCTCGAATATCCCACGAATGCAATTGGCAAGACTGGTTTTTTCGCGACACGTGCGGGTGACATTCGAGTCCAATTGCGACCTATGGCGGGTAAGGGGCCTAAAGGGTACGTTTGCGTCATCCCGCTTTGGTTGATCGTGGCCATCCTGCTGATTCCCTGGCGGCGCAAGGCAACCCGAGAATCCTTGGAACGAGCGGGCCGATGCGTTCAATGTGAGTACGACCTCACCGGCAACCGATCTGGCACGTGCCCCGAGTGCGGAACGACGATCCAACCGCTCATGACCGTCGACGACGCTCTCGCTTCCAGCCCCTTTGTCGGGTCATGGGTTTGGTTTTACTTCGGTGCTGCATTAATCCTGCTCGGCATCTATTTCATCGTGTTTGCCGTCGGTGCGACAGACGTCAAGCTCTCACCCTGGATGTCGGAGAGCGCAATACGTGGGACCAATGGTCTCTACCTTGGACTATTTTTTGCACTCGCCGGGGCTTTTCTAATGTTGTTGCGGCGAATCCGTCTCGGACTCGTAGCGGAGGCGGTTCGATACCGAACAATCTTCGGAACGCATACTGTTCCGTGGCGAGAGATGCGCCAAGCCAAGTACGATCGAACACAAGGAACGCTTCACATCTGGACGGACAACCGCAAATTTACGATTCCCATCGCCTTCTTCTCCAAAGGAACTACGGCAATGGCTGCGTTTGAAGCGTGCCTCAATCGCTTTGTGCCACATGTCAAGTTTGAACTGGGCACGATTCCGTTCTGGCCAGAATGGGGGCGGCGGCGACGCAAGTCGAGTAACGCGCGCGGCACACCGTACAAGAAACAATAAGCCCCTTCGCCCCGGTGGAGAACCGACTGGCTACCACCGCGCGATAGTCTGAGAACGTGTGTATGAATCCTTTAACCGAGCCGCGCCCGTAAGGAAGCGCTTCGTCGAAATCTGATAAACCGTTGCAGTGTTCGCTCCCTCACGGTCGCGGCTCGGTTCGTTCCCGCCCTCCTCGCGCACGCGCTTACCTGCTACTCCCTCATCCCGTTCAACGTCTCCAGTGCAAGAAGCAGTGCCTGCGTACCGAGTTTTGCGTGGCCTTGTGCTCGGACTGCTTCGTAGAGTTGCCGGGCGAGTGCAAGACCGGGTAGCGACAACTCCATCCTCGCGGCCTCGTCCAACGCGATCCCTAAGTCCTTAATGAAGTGCTCGACGAAAAACCCTGGGTCAAAATCTCGCTCGATCATACGCGGACCGAGGACGTTGACGC
The DNA here is from genome assembly GCA_024277835.1 of Planctomycetota bacterium. Classification (GTDB taxonomy): domain Bacteria; phylum Planctomycetota; class Phycisphaerae; order UBA1845; family UBA1845; genus JAJRUK01. The sequence goes on from JAJRUK010000153.1 coordinate 3,434, forward strand.
TAAATGAACCCGCTGCCCCCGCACCGACCGAGTCGATCACCGTCAACGGATCAAGACCCGCCTTGCGAGCGTACAAGAGTCCCTCGCAAACGCCGATCATGTTCGTCGCAATCAAAATCTGATTGACCATCTTCGTGTGCTGACCGCAACCCGCTGGCCCTTGATGCACAACTTTCTTGCCCATCTTTTTCAGGAGCGGCATAACGAGATCGACATCGGATTTCTCCCCGCCAACCATGATCGACAACTTCGCCTCTCGTGCGCCGACATCGCCACCGCTCACCGGAGCATCCACCGCACCGACGCCCTTGCTTCGCGCCGCCTCGAACACCTGCACTGAAAGGCTTGGCCTCGTCGTGGTCATGTCAATGATCACTCGCGGGAGCTCCTCCGCCGCAAGTGTTCCGGTCGGACCCAGGTGCGTCTTCTTAACATCCCCTGGGAACCCCACGATCGAAATCGCTACATCCGCACCGCTCGCCGCCTCCGCGCACGTGTTTGCCCACTTCGCCCCGCGATCGAGTAGTGGCTGAGCTTTGCTTTTTGTTCGCGTATGGACCGTCACGTCATAGCGCGCGTCAAGCAGATGACCCGCCATCGGCGCGCCCATGACACCCGTCCCGATCCACGCAATTTTCTTGATTCTCTTCATAGCTTTGAATCTTATCCGACCTGTTCAAACGAATCCATTATACAAATCTACCTCAAACGCCGCCCTAACCCAATAAATAAACCGCAATCAACGGACCATCAAGCAACCGTAGCACGCCTGGAATCATCAGGCACGCGGTCATCGCAACCGACAAGAACCCCACCATCCGCAAAGAGGAATCTGCCCTCTGCGACCCGATCGTGATCGCTCCAAGTTCGCTCACCGCAGTCGGTATCCACCAAAAAAGTGGCAGCGCGCAAAGTCGAACGTCAAGGGGTACGCCTATTACAACCAAACAGAGACATGCTAACGCAACAGCCGTCCACGAGATCTGCATAGAATAGTCTGCTCGCGTTTCGAGAACCTCTGATCGCGCTTTCGCAAGCCCAACCATCCCGAGCAGAATCAGTGGCATCAAAATCATCAAATCCCGATGAACTGCTGCCAGCCCACCGAACACAGGATCACTTGGCGCGAACACTCCCCTGGTACCCCAACCGATCGCCACACCAACAGCACCGCAAATAAGTAGAACGCCCCTCATTCGACGAGTGTCGCCGCATGACACCACCGAATAGGCATAACCCAGTGGCCACACGATCGCCGATGCTTCACTCGCACATGCTAAACCGGCCACAAGCCCGCCAGCAATGAACCGCACAGCGCCACCACGACGCATCAGAGCGACAGAAACAACCGTCGCGATGATCGCAAGGTCAGAGCCAATTGATTGCGCGACCGACTCAACTCCGTAAGGGAACAAGATCGCCACCAAAAGCGCCGAGGCTAATCGAGGTCGTCGTGCGATCTTATCGCGCCCCGCTGCGCTGTCATTAGAAAGTACGAAAACGATTACTGCACACGCAGCGCACGCTCGCACAACCCACAAAAGTTGATCGAACCCTCGGTCAACATCGTAGGCGGACGCAAGGGCGCCAACGGCTGCGAGTAAACCGGTCACAGCAACTGTCACAACAAGCTGGGCGCGCGTCACAACTCACCGCCTTGGCGTTCAAGGCATATTTGCGGCGTTGGGGCGGCGATGCGATCTGCGAATTCGCGAACCTCGACGTTATAATCCATCGTACCGATTCGACTTTTTGCTGCTGATAAAAGCGGCATCGCAGCGATCACGAGCAAGGCGATCGTTGTCGCACAGGCCCACCGCCCTACCGCTGCACCTGTTGCCCGGTCAAGTTGCGTGACGCGATACTGAAATGATGCCAACCCAAACCCAGAAAGCAAGACGACCGGCGCGACGATCTGCTGGTAATAGTGCGTCGCGGGTTTTCGCATCGCGGCGAGTATCGAAAGCTCAGTCACAAGCCAAAACGAAAGAAAGATAAACGCCCTACGTCGCGATCCATCGTCTTCGACGGGCATGGTTATCTTACTTTGAAACGAATCGCCTCGACTTCGTTTGCTCAGGACAACTCCAAGTGCCACAAGCCAAACTGCGGGCATTAGCGGCAAAATGTTGTACCACCTTGGTAAAGTCCACGGCGGTATCATGGCGTGCGAAGCGGTCTGATTGAACAGCGTATCGAATTGCGCGCCGAGCCAGCCCCTCGACCAAAGAAACAGGGCAACCGGCACAATCGAGGCGACGATTCCGATTACGATCATCCCGCAAAACACCAAACCGCTCCCAATTCGTCTCCGTGACAGTGTGGCGAGTAACTCCGAAACAATAAATGCGGCGAGAAGCCCTGCCGCACTTTGTTTTATTACAAGCGCTACACCAATCGCAACCCCGACCACAAGCCCGCGCCAGATTGGCGATCGGATCGTCAAGTGTGCGAGTACCGCGCCGAGCATCGGCAGCGCAAGATAGTTCTCGTTGAGATCGAACCCATCGGTTGTAAAATCTAGCGCGTTGTAAATGTTGTGGGCCAGCGCGAAGAACAATGTTAGCACTCCGGCATTGCACGACCCGTAAAGACGACGAGCGATCAAAAAGAAAACCGCGTACGCACCGAGCAAGAATAATGACTCGATCGGTACGAGGGTCAGTCGCGTTGGCTCTCCGGGAAAAACGCGGTAACACCAACCCGTCAAAATCGCCTGCCCCGGCGGCTTATCCGCGACGAGGTCCGCCGCTGTCGCCCCGGTGTGCCACAATTTGTAAGCAGCGACGGAATAGGTGAAACTGTCGATCTTGTACGGATGACATACCGCAGCCACTCGCCCCGCCCCGTGAACGATCATTATTAGCAGAAGGACAAGGAGCGCATTCGCCAGAGGCGACCGGTTTTGATTTGAATGACTCAATAAACGATCGCCCATACGCATACCGCTTCGCTGCGACGCTTAACAGCCTGTTGAAAAACGAAGTTTTTCTATGTGGCACCGGTTTGCAACGGGTGCTAGACCCCGCGACTGGAGATATCGCACCGGTTACAAGCCGGTGCCACACTTTTTCAACAGCAAGTTAACGAACCTGCCCGGTCGCGCCCCGGCAAGGCTGATGACTCGCTTCGCAAAGAGGATACCGCGATAATCTAAAACGCGACAGTCTACCTTCACGAAGTTCGTCACGCGGGCGCGGCAGTAACGAAGTGCCACTCGCCGTCGAGAACGCCCGATGCCTCGCCCACCTTTGCAGCTTCCGGGTCTTCGATGAATGCACGCGCACGATCGACGCTCTCGACTTCAAACAAAAAAAATATGTTGTTCGGGTCCGCGAGGTCTTGCCATAAGTTCGTAAGCCGGAGGCCAGCGTCGGCTGCTGAATGGAGGTTGGCGTCGAAGATTGCTTTCCACTTCGAGAAATCTGCGACGCGGTTGCGACATAACATGACGGTCATTGTTTGCTCCTTGAGTTCCGTTACGTCGGAGGTTTGGCACCTTGCCTCAACCAAGTGCCGGGTCGATGACCCGACCTACCGGACTGCGATTCTTGTTACCGGCAATCATTCTTTCTTGCTCAGATGCTCGCGGGCGTATTTCGCGGCGGTTTCGCGTTGCAACGGATGAATCGATCGTTTGGCGGCACGGTACAGCCAAGGGATCGGGACAAGAAGCGCAGCTGCACCGCCGACCCTCAAGAAGAAGTCCACTGTGAAAACCACTGGCCAAGTGGCGCTGACGATGGTGAGACTCCATATACCCGCCACGATCGCAGTCATACCAGCAGCAGCAATTAAACATGCGACCGCGCTGAACGAGAGTATCGCGGAAAGCCATCGCGGGTTGCTCGCACAAGATTGCCGAAAATGAACCAGTCCCAGAGCAAAGCCAGCGACCGATCCCGCACCTAAGCCTCCGACGAAGACCCAGGCACCGAGCGGCGGGGGCGTCGACTGCGGGTTGAACATGACGACAAGAAGCGGGCCAACCCACAACAACGACGTCGCCGCAGATACGCCGCACATCGCTGCACCGCTTTCGAGTCGCCGTAGGGCTTTGCGAATCTGCTTCGCCGGAACCTGAAGGTCTATCATGCGATTCTCGTGACCACATTCCGGGCAGCGCCGCGGGTCGCCCGATTGCCCACGAAGGTTGTAGCCACAGCTCAGGCAAAAGAGGTCGAGGGCGTCGGCGTTTGTATCTTGATCGCTCATGACGTATTACGCCGCCGTTTTCGCGACGATTCGTAATCAACCCTCGAAACCAAAGCACAACCGTCATGGCCACGCGAGCGTGGGCCATGTCACGCGCCTGCTCGCTCGGTTATTCTGCGCGGCCCAACCGAGATGTGGTCGGCTCGTGACCGGATTATTTTTGCTGGCGGAAGGCCACGGGCGCGACGGACTTGACATCTGCTGGAGACGTGAAACTGTGTCGAAAGCTCGTCTTTTCGCTGACTATGGGTATGTAGTCGAAGGTGTAGTCGATGCCCTGCGTCAGTACAGCGTGCAAGTATCCATCTGGGGCTCCGATGATCTTCCCCGATGGAATGAACGATCGCTCCATATTCTCTCTGAATACGACCTTCACTTTTGCACCAGACGCCTCGCGAAGGTCGAAGTGGTTGTCAGCCCACATCTGCCACTCTACCTTGCGCGTCCTCGGGTTGACGCGAGGTGGTTCTATCCGTGGGAGGTTTGGGGAGATGAGGGTATTCATTTCAATGGCGTCGTTATACGGGACGCCAAAGGCAACGTAGATGAGGTACGAATCGTCCGTGGAGATTACGTTCATCGCCGCCCACCATCCCCCAACCAATATGAGCAAAACGACAAGACCACCGACGAGTTTGCTACCCATGAGCCGCTCCCTTTAGTTTCGAGTCCACATTCTCCACCAATTGAATCTCGACCGACGATCCTACCCCAATGAACGACGCGACTCAATGGCCAACCCGAACGGCATCTTCGGAGATGGATCAGCCTCTATGCGAAAGAGACCCGCGGGGTGCCTGTAGACCAACTTCTCACCGCCCTGCTTCAGATTACAAGACGACACATTCGCGATTCGCAGTGCCCTTGACGACGGGCGTGAATCCCTGTCCTATGGGCATTGTGTTGACTGAGGAATGGATCGCGCGGGCGATTCGATGCGACGGAAGAAGCACGGCGTAGCAATCCCTGCTGCGGGCTTGGCTTTTGTAAATTGCTCGGCGTCTTACGAGAGGATGATGGAAT
>JAJRUK010000154.1 GCA_024277835.1 Planctomycetota bacterium
CGTCGCCGTGGTCATCGTGATCGGCGTGCGCCTTCTTGGAGTCGCCCTTTGGATCGCCATGATCGTCGTGGCTATCTCCGTGCTCGCCATGATCGTGCTTGTCATGACCTTGATCTTGGGCCTGAGCCTGGGCTGGTGCGACAGGCGATAATCGCGTCCACGCTGTCCCAATCCCAAGGACCATGCTAACTGCGACCAACGTCGCCAGTATTGTTGTTCTGTTCATCAGAGTATCCTCCGTCGTCGGCGCAGTTCCGTCATAGCAGCAGCGCCGCAGCCGCGTTTCGTAGTAAATCCGTCAGAAATAGTTCAAGGCTCGCAGGATCGGCATGCGTGCAACCACCCAGGAGCATCACGCCGAAAGTCGCCAAGGCCAACCGTGCCATACCGTGTCGCGTTTGCTGATTGCTCATGACCCGTTTTCCTCGTCGGTTTCTTGATTGGATTCCGTGGGCTTATTCACCTCAGACAACAACTTGTCGAACGGAAGCCCAATCGTTCGCTCAAGCTCGGGGATCATCGTGGCAGCGGTCTGCGATGCCTCGACGTATCCGCGCCGCGTTTCCAGAAAGAACCGCTGTGCCTCCAATACAGACAAGAACGACGCGCGACCCGCACGATACGCTTCGCGGGAAAGATCGAGGTTGCCCTGCGCCAGCGGAATCGATTGATCGCGGTACATTCGCATCAAACGCCACGCCGTCATCGCGCGATCGACGGCGCTGCGTACCTCCTGCGTTACGGCGCGGTCAAGTGCATCCTCCGCCTTGTACGCCTGCTGAAGAGCGTATTGCGCTCTGGCAATCTGCGCCTGGTTCTGGTCAAAAATTGGCAAGGTAACACCGAGGCTCGGACCGATGATCAGATCCTGCCCTTGCGCGCGGCGCCGCTCAGATCGGGGTTGAATCCCCGGAGCGGTCAGCCCGCCGTTGGCGATCGACGACCTCGCCGTGTCGCCCAAAAGATCGCGCCCCCCCTGCCGAGTTCGTTCCGATCGCTCTAGTGAAAGCCCAATTTGTACTTGCGGAACAACCCGCCGATATTCGTATACCAACTTTTCTTGCGCGGCAGATACGACTTGCCCTGCAGCCTGAAGGTCCAACCGCCACAACTTGGCCAGTTCTACAAGCGACTGCGCACCAGGCGTTTCAGGAAAATCACCCGGAAGCGGATCGTTCAAAACCAAAGCGTCCGCATCGACCACCAGACCAAGCACGGTGGCGAGGTTTCGGCGGGCGTTTGCGGATGACAATCGGTCTCGCTCGACCGCGATTTCCGAATCAACCGCCACACCGCGAGACAGGTTCACATCAAGCTCGTTCGCCGCACCCGCTTGTTGACGCGTCAGCGTCAACTCGAGAAGGTTCTGCACGATCACCAAGTTTTCTCGCGTGATACGAAGCCGTGCATCTGTGCCGACGGCGTCGTAATACGCAGCCTTCGCATCGGCGGCAAGGACAGCCGTCGTCCGAGCAAGAACGACAATCGCCGCGTCAAGGGAACGCTCAGCCATGCGCTTACGAACAGGAACCTGCCAAAGCTCAGCGATGTTCTGCGCGATCGTGGACTGGATATTCGCCAGCCCGCCGCTATCCGGGAACAACGCCGAGACGTTCAAGAGCGGATTGGAATAAAGCCCCGCCTGGACAGCGTCCGCACGGGCGATACCGACATCCATGAAGGCCGCGTGGAGTGACGGGTTGTTCAGCAGCGAAATCTGCACCGCTTCGTCGGCACTGATCCCGTCTTGCAGAAGTTCCTCGACAAGTTCCTCGACGAGCGCGTCATCCTCAGGTCGATAGACGCGGTCTTGCCCGGTGGCCTCGATGACTCGCTGCCCGACTCGATCATAGTCCTGTTTCGGGTTGACGGTTGCACAACCGCCGACCACGACCAGCACGCCGAACGACGCAACGATCTTTCCGGATCTCCTAAGCATAAAGCACGTTCCTCATATCGGTGTTAGCGAATTGGCGCAGAGCGTACGGCTGGCGCATACCGACAACGCCAACAGAACGCGCGCGGGCACGATCTATGACAGCATCGGTGAGATCAAAGTAAGGAATCAGATAAGGAGGGGGAGGTCGCTGACCGGGAACCGTAGGTTCTTATACTCAAACCATGCGTGCGCACTCGTGCGTACGATCTGAGTCGAGGGTTGCGCCGCTACATCGAGGATCGAAACGGCAGCCGTCAAAGACATCGTGATGGCATTGTCAGTCGACCGCTCAGCACGGATGAGGCGAATACTACACGGATCGTCCGGGCATTCGCCCTCGTGCCTGCAATCAGTCTCATGGTCGCAGCCAGCGTCGGAAATGAGCGAATGGTCCGAGTCGCATTCGCAGGCGTGCGTAATCATCCCGCTCACGCAAAGCGCTGGTACGGCGTGAATCGACACCAAGAGAATAGAAATAGTCAGTACTCGGCCCATCGTTACGGAACTCTATGTGGATGTCGGCACCGGTCAAGCAAAGCCAGTAACTGTCGGGTAACACGCCACCGAAGTACCCAAGACACACCGCCCGCCCGACTCGCAATCATGCAAGGCAAACGCCGAGATGTCCACGCGACACGTTCATCGCGCCGGAGAGGCCTTAGCAGGCTGTCGAAAAAGTGTGGCACCGGTTTGTAACCGGTGCGATGTCTTCCATTTCAGGGGCTAGCACCGGTTACAAACCGGTGCCACACAGGAGAACTTCGTTCTTCAACAGGCTGCTATGGGTTATCGGGTGCTGACGCAAACATCTTTAGGTTCCGCTGTGGTCATAGACTCCGCTGGGCATTGAGCGGACCGCTCTTTCCCGTACGCGAGCACACCTTCCCTGCCGATCACAAGGGCCGCGTGCCGACCATCAGAAACCCGCGTCACGCCGCAGCTCACCGTTCATCTGATTTCACGACTGTGCGATTGGCGTCAAACCTTCCGCGTTTTCCCGAAGTCGCAGCTTATATTTCACCTCGTGGAACAAGCAGAAGAGGACCGGGACGACGAGCATCGTGATGATCTCGATTGTCATACCGCCAAACGATGGAATCGCCATAGGGACCATAATGTCCGAACCGCGTCCACTCGACGTCAGAACAGGCAACAGTGCAAGAATCGTCGTGGCTGTCGTCATAAGGCAAGGCCTGATCCTACGCTTGCCTGCTACGAGTGTGGCCGCGCGAATCTCGGAGATGCCGTCGGGAGAGTTCTTCTTGAATGAGTCGTTGAGGTATGTCGCCATGACAACGCCGTCGTCTGAAGCGATCCCGAACAGTGCGAGGAACCCAACCCAGATGGCAACACTGAGGTTGATCGGATGAGTCTGGAATAACTCTCGCAAGCTGGTTCCAAACACATCCCAGTCGAGGAACCATGGCTGCGAGTAAAACCAAATCATGATAAACCCGCCAGACCACGCAACCAGAATGCCCGTAAAGACCAGGCTGGTCGTCACGACGGACTTGAACTGCAGGTAGAGAATCATGAAGATGATGAACAGCGCCATCGGAAGGACGATCATGAGCTTCTTCTCCGACCGCACTTGATTCTCGTACGTGCCAGCGAAGGTATAGCTGACACCGGCTGGCATATCGAGCTCGCCCGATGCGATTTTCGCCTTGAGATAGGCGTCCGCCTGCTCAACCACATCGACTTCGGCGAAACCTGGCTTCATATCGAATAGAACATACCCAATCAGGAAGGTATCCTCACTCTTAATCACCTGGGGGCCACGGATATACTCGATCGTTGCCAGTTGGATCAAAGGCATTTGCGCACCACCCGGTGCCGGAACGAGAATCCTGTCCAGTGATTCAATACTATCTCGCAGTTCGCGCAGATAGCGCACGCGAACGGGAAAGCGTTCGCGCCCTTCAACCGTCGTTGTGATGCGCCTGCCGCCGATCGCGACTTCGATCACGTCTTGCACTTTACGTAATTGGATGCCATACCTCGCGATCGCCTCGCGATCAATGTCGATCTCAAGGTAGGGTTTACCAATGATCCGGTCAGCGATCACCGCGGCGGGCTGGATTGATGGAACTTCCTTCAGGAAACGCTCAATCTGCAAACCGACCTTGTCCAGCACTGCGAGGGTAGGTCCTTTGACCTTAACGCCCATCGGCGCACGCATCCCGCTCTGGAGCATGACGATTCGCGCGGCGATTGGCTGAAGCTTTGGCGCGGAGGTCGTCCCCGGGAGTTTCCCCGCAGCGACGATCAAGTCCCAAATGTCGTTTGGCTTGTTGACGCCCGACCAAGCTTCGCGACCTTCGTTCAGGGCAGGATCAAGCGCAGGCCGCCACAACCGAAACGGCATCCCGCCTGGCTTTTCAATCAGGTTGCCATCGTCATCGCGCGCGAATTTGCCTTGCACATAATATGGTTCGCCATCGTCTGCGAGAACAGGCTCGCCGTCCTTGTCGCGAAACAAGTCCGTCTCAGTTTCATCGTAGAGAAAGGCAAGTCGGTGTCCCGCCTTGTTCGTCATATACTTGGGATGATAGTTAATCACCGTTTCGATCATCGATAGCGGTGCAGGATCGAGCGGACTTTCCACCCGACCAAGCTTACCCACCGCCAAAGAGATTTCCGGAATCTGGTTGAACGCGATATCCTGCTTTTGCAAGACGTCGATCACTTCGCCGATAGACGCGTGCGGCATCGTGACGGGCATATACAGATACGACCCCTCATCGAGCGGGGGCATGAACTCCTTGCCAAGACCTGGAAATTTCTCAGTGAGATAGTTCCCAGCGTCCGACTCGCGCGCGGTCTTGGGCATCCACGAAAACAGATCGTCGAACCCGCGCCAAACCATCCCCCCCGCAATGACAATCATCACAGGCAGGATGAGAAACGTACCTTTGTGATCCAGCGCCCACCGAAGCACGTACGGATACGCCGCCTGGAATAACTGAAATAGGAGCAGCAATGCGCCGATCGTACCACCCACAAGGATCGCGTTGCGCCATAGACCTTTTTCAGGTCCGATCGGCAACCACGACTGCGTCAGCAACAGCAACACCGCGCCGATCACCACCGCGTTAGCGATATGCGGGCCTAGCTTGCGAAGGGCCTGGGGCAAGTGGGGTTCAAAGGAACCATACAATCCGATGATCACAAGTAACGCGCCAGGCCACATCCACCCGTAACTGACGGCGAACACAATGCCCACGATCCCAAGGATCGGATAAAACAACCAAGTCAGACTTCGACGCCCTTCACGTTGTCGTGTAAACAGAATATGCGCGGCCGGCGGGATAATCGTTAACGCGACCACGACCGAAGCGACCAACGCGTACGTCTTTGTAAAAGCGAGAGGCCGAAAGAGTTTCCCCTCCGCCGCTTCCATTGTAAACACCGGAAGAAAGCTCACGATCGTCGTCGAGACGGCCGTGAGAATCGCGCTGCCCACCTCGCTCGAAGCGGAATAGATGACCTCAAGTCGGTTCGCGTCGGGAGCTGCTTCTTCCAGGTTTTTGAGAATATTTTCGCAGACAATAATCCCCATATCGACGATTGTGCCAATCGCGATCGCAATCCCGGAGAGTGCCACAATGTTGGCATCGACGCCGGTAGTACGCATCGCAATAAAGCACATCAAAACCGCAAGCGGAAGCAAGCCCGAGATCAGAATCGAGCTGCGCAAATGGCGTACCATGACCACCACGACGATAATCGTCACGAGGATTTGCTGAAGCAGCGCGTCGCTGAGAGTCCCCAGCGTCTCGTAGATGAGTGCAGAACGGTCGTAGAAAGGCACGACTCGGACGTAGCTAACCGTCCCGTCGGCCAGTGTTTTCTTTGGAAGACCGGGCGTGATCTCCTTAATCATCGCCTTGACGTTCTTGATCGCTGCCAGCGGGTTTTCGCCATAGCGTGCGACGACAACACCCCCGCATGCTTCCGCGCCCGCTTTATCCAACGCTCCGCGCCTCAGTCCCGGTCCTAGCGTTACATGGGCGACATTGTCAACGTAGATCGGCACGTTGTCGTTGACCTTGATAACGGCCTTCTCAATGTCTTCGACATTCTCCACAAAGCCCAACCCGCGAATGATGTATTCAACGCTATTGACCTCAATGGTGCGAGCACCGACATCCACGTTGGACATCTTGACGGCCATGAATACATCTTCGAGCGATACGCCGTAAGCGCGCATCGCGTCGGGGTCTACGTCGATCTGGTATTCTTGAACATAACCGCCAATCGCAGCGACTTCGGACACGCCGCCAGCCGATAGAAGCGCATACCGGACGTACCAGTCTTGGATCGTCCGAAGCTCATCCATCCCCCATCCGCCCGTCGGGTTGTCGTCCTTGTCCTGCCCTTCGAGTGTGTACCAATAGACCTGCCCCAGAGACGTAGCATCCGGTCCGAGCGCCGGTTGGACCTCTTCGGGCAGCGTCCCCGCGGGCAAACTGGCCATTTTTTCCAGCACACGAGAGCGAGACCAATAAAACTCAACATCTTCGTCGAAGATGATATAGATCAACGAAAACCCAAAGAGGGAGTAGCTGCGGATCGTCTTAACACCGGGAATTCCCAGCAGCGACACCGTCAGCGGATAGCCAATCTGGTCCTCAACGTCCTGCGGTGATCGCCCGACCCACTCCGTAAAAACAATCTGCTGATTCTCGCCGATGTCCGGAATCGCATCGACCGGCATCGGATCGCGAGGCAATCCGCCAAGATCCCAGTCGAACGGCGCGGACATCAGCCCCCAACCGATCGTGAAGAACATAAACAGACAGACAACCAGCTTGTTCTCGATACAAAACCGAATGGTTTTATCGATGAAAGATGGTTGGGCTGGCGGACGATCCAGCGGACTACCTTCGGCCATCACTTGCACCTCCTGTGGACCGCTTCTCGATCGTTTCTTTCATAACACCGCATCGGAACATGGCCGAGCCGAAGTACGGATTCTCAGTCTTCTCTTTGGTCTGGAGCCAATCTCCCCCGCGATCGCCAAACGCCATCGGACAGTGGAACCAATGAACTGTCTCCGATCTATCTCCGTAGCACTTCGCCGCGACGATCATCGATTCAGAAAGTAGCGCGAACGCGGCGCGAGCCGCCTGCATGTCAGAAGACCCAGCGAGCTCAATGGCGGCCTTCGTCATGTTCTCCGACTCTTTCATCCAGGCCATGTGCGCCTTACCTTCCAGCAAAGTCATGTCGACGCCGGCGAGCGCAACCCCCACCGCTTTCCCGGCATCCTGTGCTGGTTCGAGCTTGTCGTGACTAAGGGCATCCTGGGCTTGCAGGTAGGCCGCAAGCACGGGACTGAACTGATCTGCAAACGCAGGCGGTATGTTGTGCTTGAGCGCCTCAGGATTGCCGAGGTCATTACGCGGTGATGGCATTGCGCCCATCGCGTCGCTGCCTTGATGCTCCTCGTGACCGCCGTGATCGTCATCATGTGCGGACTTACCAACCTTGGGACTCATCATGCTTGACTTGGCCATGATCTGCACGGCGCTGTCGATCTTGAAGTTCCCGTGGACGACGACTTTATCACCCTCGACCAAACCATCGAACACGATGTATTCGTTTCCAACCCGCGGGCCAAGCGAAATCTCACGCCCGACATACGTCCCGGGTTCGTCAGGAACTTCGAGGTAGACCAAGGTTCGCTTACCTGTAATCAGTGGCCCGGTTGCTGGAATTACGAGCGGCATTTCGACTTCGCCGGCGGTGACCGAAACGTATCCAAGCGTCTCGGTTCGTACCAGAGGCATGCCGCATCGCGTACAATCGCCCGCTTCGTCTTTGATAATCTCCGGGTGCATCGGACACATCCACTTGCCGAGGAGTTCCGAGTCGATGACGCGACCACCAGAGGCGAGCTCCGAATGAGCAACCGCCCGCACAAACATCTCTGGTTTAAGACGACCGTCCGGATTTTCTACGTTGACCCGTATCTTCACGGTCCGGGTGACAGGATCAAGAACGGGCGAGATGAACGCAATCGTGCCCACAAAGGTCTCCCCTGGGTACGCTTCCGCTTCGAACTCCACCTCTTGACCGTATCGAAGCCACGCAATGTCAGACTCGTACGCGTCGAGCTTCACCCACAGATGCGCGAGGTCGGCAATCGTATAGATACGTGTGCCGGTATCGACATAGGCCCCTTCTAACAGATTCTTGAAAATGACGATCCCGCCCATAGGCGCATAAATCGTCATGTAGTCAGACGTCGTCCCGCGTTCCTCGATATCCTTAATCTGAGCATCCGTCATACCCCAGAGACGAAACTTGTCGCGAATGTCCTCGACCCACGCCGCTGCCCTTTCATCGAGGATGGACCCACCGCCGTTCTCGGCGGCTTTCGCACGTCGTACCGCTTCGAGAAGCTCAGTCTGGGCGGTCGAAAGCTCGGGACTGTACAGGTAGACCATGTGGTCGCCCTTTCGAACCGGGACGCCCGTGTAGTCAACATACAACCGCTCAAGACGACCTGGCACCCACGCGGTGATGTAGCCAAGGCGGGTCTCGTCGTAATCGACCTTGCCGACCATGCGAATCTCCGCCGTCACTGTCTTCCGCTCAGCTGGTGCGGTTTCGATCTCCGCCAGTTTTCGCGCCGACTCTGATAGTACGAGCGTAACGGGACCGCCGCCGTCATCGCCGCCGGTGTCATCCACTTCGACCATCTCCATGCCGCAAATCGGACACTTTCCCGGTAGGGGCATGGGCGGAACGCAAAACATCGCGCAAGCGTACTTGGGCTTACTCTTCGCCTTCTTCACTGTTTTGGGAGCGGCCGATTCCTCGGCGAGAATCAGGTCCATCCCGCA
>JAJRUK010000155.1 GCA_024277835.1 Planctomycetota bacterium
AGCCGTGGGCAAGTTCCGCCAAAGGCGTTAGCGCCGCCCACGGGTGCGTCGATACGATTCTCGCCGACCCTGTATGGGTCGAACTGGTTGTTCGTCGAACGTTCCGCTACACATAGGCGACCCTTTCAGGGTCGTCGGGTGCTGTGGCGATGTCATCCGGCGGCGGCGCTGCGCTTTCCCCCGGCTACTATAGAGCAGGCCTTCAGCCTGCAACCCAAAACACAAATCTGCAACCTTCTTAAATGCAGGTCTACAACCATCATCGCAGGTGTTTAGCCTACGATCTTGCCCGCCCAAACTGTCACACCCGGGTGTACCGCGTCCACATCGTGACGATTGCAACCGCGGCGAGAATCTCCAGCATGACGACCGCGGGGAGTCTATACCGGATGCTGCCAACGAACACACTGTGCAGGGCAGTAAAATACATCGCCGGGAGCAGCAGCAATCCGACGCACCACAAAGCGACGCCGTCTCGACGCTTCAGCAAGATGATACCACCGACGATCGCCAAGGCGAATGTCGGGACGCACCATGCAGCCGCAATCAAACGTACCAGCAGCGACTGATACTTTTCGACGTTGGGCATCGGGTTCCACATGCGGCGTATCTTGACCAGTGCAAGTTTGAGGATACGTCCCGGGTTCTCGCGAATCGACTGTGTCGCTTGCCGCATGAAATAGTCATCCCATTGCAGTTCGGTCAGGTTCGCCACTTCGGGCATGGCTTTGATGTCGCCGAGGTCACTCGTTCCGTCAGCTTGCGGGCCTACGCCGTCAAAGAGAGAGATTCCCCCGCGCGTAGTTAGCCAAACAGGTTGCCCGAGAATCGCGTCGTTCCTCAGCATCCACGGAACAAGCGTCAGCACGACCAAGAATAAGGTGCCGCCAATCAGCTTGCACGCGGAGGCGTCGAGTCGTCGGCGTAGTGCAACAAGAAGCAGTGCGACCAAGATCAGCCCCAAGCTCGATTCGCGAAGATGCACGCACAACGCGGAGAGAAGACCGACCGTGATGATCTTCCCGAACGGGATGGTCGGCGATCTGACTGTCACAAGCTGCGCGAGAGCAAGGAATAAAAGCAACATCGCGAGGATAAAGGGCGTTTCTGTGAGTAGTAGCGACGACGAGAAGACGAGAAATGGATCGACCGCCACGAGCAACCCGGCCACACATCCGACGCGCCAGTCGAAGAGCTTCGCCGCGAGCGAAGCTGCGACGGTGGCCGCCAATGCGCCGATCAACCAATGAACAATCTTTGCCGGAAAGACTCCGCCGCTGAATCTGGCAAAGACGGACAACGTGGCGGGGTAGAGTGGCATTCTGGAAGCGCGAAACCCAAGCTCGTCGCGCATCCCGTTTCCCGACGTGAGCGACTCGGCGATCATCCAATACTGCTGCTCGTCTGGGAATTCGAGAACCGGTGCAGTGTCGCCTCGCGTCACGTGGCGGTAGGTTCCCCAGGTTGCGCGGGTTGAGAGAGCGATCAGAAAAATGATCGCGAGCGTCTTCCAGGTCATGCGTCCGACGGTTGGCAGCGAACCGGCGCAAACTCTGGAGGACGCGGGATCATTCACTACGAAATCGACCTCGCCTGAAGATGCAGAACGCGTTTGGAAAGACTTGTCAGCTTGACCCGATCGTCGATGCGATACCCGACGAGCCAGATCGGTCCGAGTTGATCGCAGAGGATGACGACACTTTGCCGCGCGGCGGGTGCGACCTTTTCATCTGCAAGAAAATCGGCGATGGTCTTTGTTCCCGGCGCTCCGAGCGGGAAAAACCGATCGCCGACGCGCCGACTGCGAACCACAAGCGGAGCCCGAACGGCGTCGAGGTCGACGTATTCGTGCGTACTTGACGCGGCGCGCCGAAGTCGCGGAATCTCGCAGGCTGCGACCTCTTCGATCACGCATTCCAGCTCCAACGCTCGCAGCGGCAGAAGCGTTTTGCCCGGCAGATGGATGGCTACTTGCGGAGCGATCGTCTCGCGAGGCTGATCGGTCGGAAGCGAGAAAATAAGCTGACGGTAGCGTTTTTCGATCGTCATTCCGCCAGGAAGCTGCGTCTGGCGACCGCTCGCGGGGTCGGCGATCAAATCGAGCGCGGAGACGAGATGGTTGAACGCGAGATCCTGCTCGCCAAGACCGAAAGAGGCGTACGCAAGGCGAACCAACTCCGTCTGAACGATGCGACTCTTTTTCGCCATCGCGTCGGCGTTGAGCGTGAGCATCTGATCGTTGCGAGAGATCACCAGTGTTTCGAAGGTTAGTTGCACCGTCTCGCCCAGAAACTCCTCAAGCCATCGCGCCTGCGAACCAAGTCGCGTTAGCGCATCGTGGACCTGCGGGTTCACCTCATCGGCGAGCATTGGCAGAATGACATTCCGGATGCGGTTTCGCATCGGTTCGTTGGATTGATTGCTCTTATCCTCACGAAAGGCGATCCCCGCATCGGCGAGATAGTCGCGAAGAAACTTACGGGTCAGATGAAGCAGCGGACGTACGATGAAAATGTCCCTCGCGGGGCTGATCGAAC
>JAJRUK010000156.1 GCA_024277835.1 Planctomycetota bacterium
CGCTGGAGATTCTCGTCGCGGTTGCAATCGTCGCGATGTGGACGCGGTATAACACGATGAAAGCAGCCCATGGCGAAGGCGGGTTCCTTGACAGCGACCACGATTAGAAAATCGAATCGACTGCGCACGACCGCCCTCGTCCTCGGGACGCTTGCGACGATTCTGGTCGGAACGGTTGGGGTGCTCTACTATCGCTACACGAATTCCGAGCGCGTTCGCGCAGATGCGGAAGCCTATCTTCAGAAGTTCTTCGGTAGTCGCGTTAGCGTAAAAAGTGCGTCGTTCTCTCTTTGGGACGGTGTTCAACTTCACGGGGTCGCCATCGATGACCCGTTCATAGAAACGTTACCCGCAACGACCGATTCGACCGCCGCTCCGAACTCGGCGCGCACGGTGTTCTATTGCGATGAGATCCGGATCGAGCACGAACCAATGGCAGCCCTTCGCGGCAAGCTCGTGATACGGTCGCTCCTTGCGCTCGACCCGATTTGCACGATTGTCCACGACGCACAGTCGCAAAAGACAAATCTGGGAGAACTATTCTCACGCCTCCCAACCCGCGGAACATCGCCCGTGACCATTCCAACCGTCGAGCTTCGTAACGCGCGGGTAAGAGTGCTGAGCTTACGCGAGGGTCGGATGCGCACCGTGGACAGCCTCCGCCTGACCGTGCGCGGACGCCCCACCAACAAGAACGCGCAGCTTTATGATATCGTTTGGCAGAGCGGCGATGCGTCCGAGAGTTCCGGTGTTTCCCAAGTCGATCTTTCGACGGGACTCATCCGCAATGTGCGCGGCGGCCTTCCGGCGATGTCGGTTGAAGCGGTGATGCTCGCGATCAACGCAGGGTATGACGGCGCGAGCGTCTGGCGAGATCTGCTCGGTCTTGGCGGCAAAGTCCGGGCGCGCGATTATAACCTCATCGGCGATGGCACAACTCACGAGACGCGATCGGCCACGATCGATCTGCACAACGCGACCGTGTCGATTCCATCCCGCAAAGACGAAATCGACATCCCGCCCGACCAGAGATACTTGCGATTCACCACCGTCGAGGGAACCGTCTACGTAACCGCCAGCGAAGTCCGCGCCGAGTTTCGCGGGTCGTTCCACGGGGCGGACTGCAACGTCTCGATTACGCTCACTGGCGGCGTGAAGGAATGGCGTTCGCTCGACGACGTCGACTTCGACGCCCAGGTCACGGTGAGCAACCTGACGCTTCCGAGTCGCCTCGAGGGCGCTCCTGGCGGCGAACGAACCTTTATTCAAGGGTGGCCACAACTGGAGCGGTTCTACAACAAGTTTCTTCCCTCGGGCCTGGTCGATATCTCCCTCACAGCTCACAAACACGCCGGCGCGGGCGAATTGGTGGAAATCAAACATGCCCGGGTCGTCGCCAAGGGTGCATCGACGACCTATTATCGCTATCCGTATCGCGGGGACAATGTTTTCGGGGCAGTTGAGTTCGCCGCGGACGGTGTGTGGATTCGTGAGCTATGCGCTAAGCGCGATGGCGGGACGATTTGCGTGGACGGGTGGCTCGCCAATACCAAGCCCGGGGCCGCCGCCCGGCTTACGATCACAGCGTCGGGCGTTCCGATTGATGACTCGTTGTTCGATGCGCTCGGCGAGCGCTATCGAAAGGTTCGCGAGGACTTCGCCCCTACGGGACGTATCGACGTCGCCGTCACAACAAGTCGAGAACAAGGCTCACCCGACGATCACAGCTCGCGGAAATCGGAAATATTCGTCACACTACGCGACGCGACAGCCACCTATCGCCATTTTTCCTACGAGGTCGTACATATCAACGGAAAGCTTCGGATTGCGGACAGGCGAGTCGAGCTGATGGATGTCGTTGGCCAGTCAGGCGGCGGAACGGTCAACGTCAACGGGTCGGTTGCGTTTGACAAGACCGCACCGAATAGCCTCGCACTGCGCATCATTGGCGACGACATCCCGATTGACGAAAAATTGCTCGACGCCCTGCCCGTTGAGCGCCTGGAGAGCATCGCACGACTCAATGCTAGGGGGACCGTTGATGTCGTGACAGATATCACGCGCGACGCCGAGGGTCGTGCCTGGCCAACGTCAACGGTCACACCAAACGACGTCTCGATTCGACCCGACTTCTTTTCGATTCCGATGACCAACGTCACCGGTGTTGTGACGCTTGATCCTCGATCCGTCACTTTTCATGACATCACAGCAAAATACCGTATGGGCAAGCTGTCTCTGACCGGGAACATTGCCAAGGAAGGAGAAACGAACACCACAAACGTAACCGTCAACGCTCGCGACCTCACAATTGATGAGACCTTCCGCGAACATGCGCCGGGACCGCTGCAAGAGGTGCTGACGCAGTGGCGCGTGACGGGTCCGATCGGCGCGAAAGCGCATCTGCGAACTGCAAACAACGGAACACTCGCGTTCGACGCAACGGCGACCCTCACAGACGCATCGGTTGAGCACGACATGTTTCCCGTTCCGTTCACGAAGATATTCGGCGACGTTCGGTTCAACAACGCCGGAAGCTCATCGACCAATCTCAATGCGCAATACGCGGGAGCGGACGTCGCAATCGAGTTTCAAACCGAGAGCGACGCCGGGAAGGAAACCGGACGCATCAAGCTCAGTGCAAGCGACCTACCACTATCGGAGCCATTTCGCGGAATGCTGTCCCCGACCCTCAGAGCATCGTGGGACGCGATCCAGCCAAGCGGGACGGTCGATCTTCGCCTCAACGAATTGACCTACGCCGTAGACGATCAAGGCAAAAAACGCTGGTCCGTCGATGGTGACGTCGCGATCCATCACGTCGCCATTCCCGGGATTCTTGAGATGAAGGATCTCCACGGAACGGTCACATTCTCGGGGGCCCCGATCGACGCACGCGGTGGCACGCTCCTTTCCGGGAGAATCAACCTCTCTCGCGCCGACGTGCTTGGCAAATCGGTCACGAGCGCAAGCGCGAGTTGGCAGTATGCACGAGCGAAGGAAGGCTATGGTCGTCTCGGGTTTTCGCCGATCGATGCTGTGATCTACGACGGACGACTCACGGGGGCGGCGGAGGTTCTGTTCGACGAAAAAGAAGCAACCTACAGCCTAAGCACGCTGATCCACTCCATGCGGGTCGCACCCTTTCTTGCGGCGACCGACGCGACCGGCCCATCGGCGAAGACGGAGTCGAAGCCCCTTAACATCGACGGACGAGCGAACATTCAGCTTCGTCTAGCAGGAACGCTGGATCAAACACGGTCGCGGCGCGGCGGCGGTAGCTTTGAGATTGTCGATGGCCGCATCTATCAGCTTCCGATGGTCCTTGCGATTCTAAACTCGCTCAAGCTTACCCCCCCCGCCGAGGGAGCGTTCGACGAAGCTCAGGCGAGGTTCTTTATCGCGGGCAACACGGTTACGTTCAACGAAATCGTGCTTCACGGATCGGTGGTTGCCCTGGTTGGCAACGGAACAATGCAACTTCCGGGATACGCCGTGGACCTAGACCTCGTCAACATTGCACCGGATGCGTGGGGGCGGCTACCTGTGCTGACGGATATGCTAGAAGGAGCCACCCGACAACTCATGAGCATACGCGTCACCGGGCCTGTCTGGGGTCCGAGTGTTCGAGTCCGACCGCTACCGAACCTCACCGACGAAGTGAAACAACTCTTCAAACGTCGAAGTCGAAGCCGCGCCCTGCCCCCAAGACCTTGAACACCTTTTCCAATAGAAAACCGGCAACCGACTTTCGTCGATCGCCGGTCATTGATTCTTATTGTTGCCCGAACCTCTTAG
>JAJRUK010000157.1 GCA_024277835.1 Planctomycetota bacterium
CGAATTGCCACGTCCCTCACGCCTCGAAGTATGCGTCGCTGATGCGCGATACGAACGTAAAGACCTGCCTGTCCTGTCACGGGAAAGAGATCAAGTCCGGCTCGCGCGTGTTCGCGAGTATCGGTGAACAGCTCAAGAACAACACGCATCTTCATGGGCCAGTACAAGACGGCGAATGCACCGCTTGTCACACGCCGCATGGCGGTGAGCATGCGCGCCTACTGACGGAGGCGTTTCCGACGACGTTTTACTCCCCGTTTGCCGAGGACAACTACGCAATCTGCTTTTCCTGTCATGACGTCGAGGCCTTTGAAGAAGCTCAGGTCGAGGATGAAACCGCGTTCCGTAACGGCACGCAGAACCTGCACTTCCTTCACGTAAACAAACCGAAGAAGGGACGCACTTGTACCGCTTGTCATGCGGTCCACGCCTCAAGTTCGCGCGGTCACCTCGCCAAGTCGACCGTTTTCGGAAAATGGACGCTGCCCATTCGCTTCGCACCGACCGAGACCGGCGGGTCATGCCAACCCGGGTGTCACAAACCCTATCGCTATGATCGTGATAAGCACGTCGTGAACTTGCCCAAAGCCGCCGTGACCGAAAACGAGACTGATTGATAACTTCCGAACCCGCGAGAAATTTTGACGATATGCATTTGGTGTTCTGATGGCGATCCTATCCGAATTGCGATCTGTCGCCTGTGGCTGTGCAGTCTAGAAAGACGGACAACCACGCCGGATCCGTGTCGATACCTGCGACCCGTTCACCGGTGCCGTAAGCGAACCGATTCGGTCGACCCTTACTGTCAGCGGTCACTCAAAACGGTTCTCCCGCACTTTTGGTGATTATCCTTGCTCCCGAGGTTGTGCTTGGTTGGCGCTTGAATCTTGCGACGCAAGCATCCTTGAGAACATCGGTTATGCCATCGAACCCTCCTTATACGCCTCTGAATAAGTCCTCGCGCGCCTGTTAGGCGCATGTACGGGTTGCGCGTTGTGCCGTGTGATGTCAGACTTCCTTGCGGTTACTGCAAGGAGGCTTGGCATGAACATCGAACTTCGTTGCTCGGAGGATTTGGATGTCCTCAAGCAGCTTCAACGACAAGAGCGTAACGCCAAACAACGCGATCGATACCGAGCGGTTTTGCTTGCGCTGGACGGAATGACGGCACCTGAGATCGCCGCCAAACTCGATCGCAGTCGGCGGTTTGTGCAACAGTGGACTTATCGTTATCGCGACGGTGGGCCGACCAACCTCGCCGAGCGGCCTCGCTCCGGCGCTACAACCAAACTCCGGCGTGACGACGAAGCCGCTTTTCATCTCCGCATCGAGGCTGGCCCCAACGGAGGCGATGGCGTCTGCGCGCTTCGCGGCAAAGACCTTCAACGCATTCTCAAAGAGGAGTTCGGGGCACAGTATACCCTAGACGGGGTTTATGATTTGTTGCATCGCCTGGGCTATTCCTGCCTGAAGCCACGGCCTCGTCATCGCAAGAACGACGTGGATCGAATGCACGAATGGAAACGCAGCGCCCCCCTTTTGTCCAGCGAGTCCAAGAGAAACACCCGGATCAGCGCGTCGAAGTCTGGTTCCAGGATGAAGCCCGGTTCGGTCAGCAGGGAACGATGACGCGGGTATGGGCCAAACGAGGTTCACGTCCGACGCAGATCAAGCAAACCGAATACCAATGGGTCTATCTGTTTGGCGCAGTCGATCCGCTGACCGGCGATTCGGTGGGGTTGGTGGCTCCGACCGTCAACACCTTCGTGATGAACGCGCATCTTCGCATGATTGGCGAGCACGTGGGCCAAAAACGGCACGTCGTCTTGGTGATGGATCAGGCGGGTTGGCATGTCGCCAAGGCGCTGGAGGTGCCCGCCAATATCACGCTCTTGTTGCTGCCACCGTATTCGCCGGAACTCAACCCAATCGAACGTCTTTGGCACTGGCTCCGAGAACACCAGCTCAGCAATCGAGTCTATACAGGCTACGACGACCTGTTTGACAGCGGCTGTCGCGCGTGGAACACCTTGACACCTGAACGTCTAAAAACCGTCTGTGCAACCTCATGGATCGAACGCACGAACTAATCCCGATGCGTATCACGGGGGGATTGAGGGGGGGCTACGGTTGGTTTGAGACTGCTCTAGACCTGAGCGCGACCAACTTCAAAGCATACAAAAAGCCCGCAGGAGTAATCCTGCGGGCTGTTGTTGTTGTTGTTGAAATTGGGCCGATTATCGCTTGGAGAACTGGAAGCGGCGGCGAGCACCACGCTGGCCATACTTCTTCCGTTCGACCTTGCGAGCATCTCGCGTGAGCAGGTGCTTCGCCCGCAGGTAGGGTTCGTACCCAGGGTTGGCAGCCATCAGCGCTCGAGCAAGACCCAACACGACCGCACCCGTCTGCCCGCTGATCCCGCCGCCTTTGACATTTACAAAAACGTCGACTTCCTTGAGCGTTTCTGTTACCGCGAGCGGCGTACGCACACTCTTTCGGTCTCTGTCGATGCAGAAGAACTCGTCAACGTCTTTCTTGTTAACCGTGAACTTCCCCGTACCAGGACGCACGCGAACGCGAGCGACAGCCGTCTTGCGACGACCCGTACCCCAGTAGTAGGGGTTCTCTTTAGGAAGCGTCTTGATCTCGGACGCGTGAGGCATGGTCTTCGCCGCTACAACGGGCGTTTCTTCGCCGAGTGTGACGCCTTCCATGGGTGCTTCGTTTGTGTCTGACATAAGTCGCGAATCTCTCCAGCGCTATCGCTGCTAAAACGTAAACGCCTCAGGGTCTTGTGCCTGATGCGGATGCTCGTCGGTCGCGTAGACCTTCAGTTTCTTAAGCATGTGACGGCCCAACGCGTTCTTGGGGAGCATGCGCCGAACCGCCTCGCTGATGATGCGATCGGGGTGCTGGTCCATCACCTTTTCAAACGGCACTTCTTTGTATCCGCCCGGGTAGTAGGAGTACCGAGGATAGACCATCGTCTCCTTTTTGTTGCCCGAAAGACG
>JAJRUK010000158.1 GCA_024277835.1 Planctomycetota bacterium
AAGTTTCCACCCAAATCGGTTCGAAGATCGCCACAGTGACCACCACCCCCGATAAGGTATTGATGCGGCATCGGAAGAAAACGACTTCCTGCGGATCCTCCCCATATGTTGCTGTTGTTCGTGAGATACCCGATACCGCCGCCATTGGAACCAGCTCCGGGTGCGGTGATGATGAGGTCCGTCGCAGAGAGACCCTCGACGGCCACGCTGACCGCGATGGCCGTGCCAAAGCGATCGCCCTCAGAACGCCCCAAGACCCGTGCCCCGTACGGTTCAAACGGTACAGAGGTCGGCGGGAAGAATCCAGAAACTATCTCGACGTCACCAGTGGCCGCAACAGCAAGAAACCGGCAACCCGAAACAATGTATCGCGTTTCGCAGAGCAAGAGACCCTCACCCGCGCCCTGAAGGACGAAACCCAACTGCTCCCACGCCGGGCGCGCCAGCGAGCTGAAAAATCCGGCCACGGGCCCGATGACCGTATCGAGCACGCCGTCGGTCCCCGGGATGCATTGAGCAACGTCACCCGCATCAGAGAAAGTCCACAAGTCGTCCAAGATCAGATCAACAGAATCGAAGATCGGCTGCCAGTCGACGCCGTCGGGAGTCATTGATAGTATTGAACTGCCTGACACGCACAACCCGTCGGCCCCGCAGTCGTCGTCATTTCCGCATGCGATGTTGTTATTCGGTCCACCAACACATCGTGCGCCACCGAAGAAGCGACCGACGTTCGTCAGATTGATAATCGGCGCGGCAGAAACGAAATCAGGGTTGCGGAGCACGCTGTTTTGACTGCTCAAATACACCACCCCACCAGCGCGAAATTGCCCCGAGGCCGCATCCGACCCGTTCCCCCTAGAATCCGTATCAGGAAATCCGAACGCGAGCTCAGAGACACCGTCCCCTTCGACGTCGGGAATCAATGTCACGTCTGCCATCCCATCGGTTGCATCCGAATTAAAGGAAGTTTGGATACCAGGAAGAGCAACACCAGTCAGTCGCTGAGTTCCAACCGAGTTCAAGTTAAACTCACCCACGACTCGGCTCGCCGTCGACTTACCGTAGACCACATACGCCTCCCCCGGACCGACACCGCTGGGATTGATGAAAAACGGCTTCCCGTACCGCGAGGCAATCACAAGCTCATCAAGCCCGTCACCATTAAGATCGCCCCCGGTTGTCAGCGACGTACCCGCGTTATCCTCAAAGTTCACGCCCCCGAAGATCGCACCCGCGCAGCGCGGCAATGATGAATCCTGCGGATCATTCGTACACGCTTCCGCAAGCGACCCGAGATAGATGATCCCCGGAAGCGTTGAGAACTGAACAAGTTGCGGAGCGTCCGCCGCTAGAACCGCCCCGTCATCCAGCACCATCTGCACAGTTACCTTGAACAGCCCCGAATTGTTGCTCGAAAAACTGGCTGTACGCACCGCGAGGTCCGTAGTGCTAAGTGCCTCGGTCTCGTCGCCAAACGGCAGCTCCACCCCACCCGTCTTGAAAATCGACTGATAAACAACCTTCACGCTTCCCGCCGTGTCAGGCGCGTTCGTGTCCCACGCAATGTTCACAGTCGTACCGGGCGGAACCGGAAGCGTCACATTCGGACTCGTCACCTCAAGGAAAACGCCCCGAACGACTTCGATCGTCCCTTCGCTATACGACGTCTGAGGATCATTCACACCATCGCGAATCGTCGCACCGATGAAATACTCACCCTCAGGCACGCTCGCCGGGAAGAGAATCGACGTAACAGCGCTCGTCAGATCTTTGGAGATCGAAACAAACCCGTTGTCCACATTCGTGTCAGTATCATAGAAGACCTCGACCAGGCTCGTCACGCCCGCACCAAAAACGGTCGCGTTCCACTCGATCGTAAAGTCCTGATCCTGAAAGACGCGAACATCGGTATTCCCCGGACTGGTAATCTGAACAAACGGAAGCTGCGATTCGTCCGTCGAAATAACCTCAACCCGAGGCGTCACCGAAGAACCGGTCGGAATCGTGATAATCCGATCAACATCGCCTGCGCTCACCGTCGCAACAACCGAGCTACCGCTATCCGTCGCCGACACGCCAAGCTCGTAAACACCTGGAGGCACCGTGTCCGTCGACCAATTGAAAACGCCAGCATTCCCCGACCCCGACAGAAGCTCCACACCCAATGCACTCGGAAGCACATCACGCGGATCGCTATCGCGCAGATAGAACAACCGCCACTGAACCTCGCCCTGCGGATCGCCCGCGTCAAACGAAATGGCGACGTCGTCGCCCTGAACAACTTTAAGCTGTGTCACTGTCGGGCGAACGAACGACGGACTCGGCGACCCCTGAACCTCGATCGCCGAGACACTCTCTGCCACCTCTTCAACTGTGTTGAAAATAAACGTCAGCCGCAACCGGTAGAAACCCACACCAACCGCCGCAGGATCAAACGTAAACGCCTGTCCGTCGCCAGCCGCAAGTCCAGACGCCAGTTGCACAGGATCGCCAACCGTCGGCGCATCCACACCGTCATTCTCAACCCCGATAGCGAACGCACGAATATCCGTAGCCGTCGCGGGGACGGAATACTGAATCGAGATCGACGTGTCCGCCTGGGACAATCCGAAGTTCGACGGCACAATAATCTGAGCGTTGGGCGAACCCGTCGTCCCACCGCCATCGCCGCCTTCGCCGCCGCCAGCGTCCGGCGTTGTCACGCCCGGACACCCCGTCAACGTCAATGCCAACACAGCTAGCCCGCCCAATAGCGAGAAGCCAAACAGTCCACCCTTCCAAGCGTCGCGAGCCGTCTTCATCGTTGGAAAACTCCGAATGTAACAAGGCGTGAGCGACCGCGTTGCCGGCACTGGTAGCGCCAGATTGGCGACGGCGGTCTCAAGGCCAATTCCTGGATTTCTGCGGGGTCCACAAACCACACCAACCCCGACGAAGCAGTCGGGAAGTTATACGGGCACCCCAAGAGACCTGTCAACAAAGCCCCCCATCAGAGCCGCGACCGTAAGGAAGCGACCCCGCCCCGACGACCCTAAAAACCCATCAAATCCACTTAGGAACATACCTCTTTTGAAACTCAATCCCCCTTTGCCCGAGCGCCCCAGCCCCGTACAATCTCAAACATGGTGGCGGTAGCGCAAGAACCCCGAAAACCCACGATCGCAGCGAGAATGACAACCAAGGTTGAAACAACCAAACCCGCTCAAATCACAGACTTCCGAGGCCTGCGCGTCCTCGTCATAGGCCTAGGCCGCTTCGGCGGCGGTATCGGCGTTTCGCAGTGGCTCGCCGCCCAGGGTGCCAAGCTGACCATCACTGACCTCGCCAGCGCTGAAACACTCTCCAACTCACTTACCCAAATTGCCAACCTCGGCGCCGACCTGCGACTTGGTGGTCATAAGGGGATCGATCCGAGCAAGTTCGACCTCACAATCGTCAACCCAGCCATCGTAAAACGCCGTTCTGAGCTATTCAGCCGAATAAACGACACCAAAGCGCCATGGACAACCGAAATAAACCTATTCTGCAACCGCTGCCCCGCGAACGTCGTCGGCGTCACTGGTTCCTTCGGAAAAAGCACAACCTGTGCGATGCTGACGACGATCTTGAGGTTAGCCGCCAGCGCCAATGCGATCCCACATCCCAAAATCCACCTCGGCGGCAACATCGGACGATCCCTGCTTGGCGACCTCGATATAATTCTTCCAAACGACCTCGTTGTCCTCGAGATGTCCAACGCACAACTCGAAGACCTCCCCCGCATCGCGTG